>CAJXZG010000001.1 GCA_913063265.1 uncultured Prolixibacteraceae bacterium
TTTCTGGTAGCAAATCCTGAAGTTATATTATTACTGATAACATTCTTTGTCAGTATATGGCTTTTAATTCGGGGTATTCTTGCCTTACGTTTGGCAGCTATCATCAAAAAGTCTGCTGATACTTCGGGTTATGGATTTAATATAGTTTTGGGAATAACATTAATAATTCTGGCATTTATCTTTATCTGGCACCCCGAAATTCTTGGATTAACAATCAGTTTTTGGACTGCAATAGCATTTATAAGTTTAGGAATATTTCGAATCGTACTTGCATTTAGGTTTGGTTCAAAAGATAGTGTTTAACCATTGCAAAATCATTTAAAGATTTGTGCCTTCCAGATAAAAAATTAATAGAAACAAACTAATTGTGCAATTATGAAAAAGATTCTTTCACTTCATTTCATTGCGTTCAGAATGACAACGAGTTAGGTGAAAAGAGCTTCATGGTGAAGAAGGTATGGCCCCAGATTCTAGGGGCCATACCTTCTTCACCATGAAGCATATGTAGCCATAAACCTGTCATTCCGATGCGAAGCGAGGAATCTTTTCAAAATTCTCAGACATTAGTATTAAAAAAGAGTTTTGAAAAAACATAAAATAATATCTGTCAGAAATCTAACGAGTTCAACTTTTGTTATTCGTTTGGAGCGTAATAATCTGCAATTTCAAACGGGTCAGTTTGTAATTCTTAACCTGCCAAATTCATCTGATAAACGTGAATACTCTGTATATAGCGGAGAAAAGGAAGATTATATCGAGGTGTTGGTTAGAGAAGTACAGGGGGGGAAAGTTTCAGCTAAATTAAAAAAGATGACGGTTGGAATGGAATTACAGATGGAAGGGCCTTTTGGATTTTTTAAGTTTAACCCCGATGCTTTCGAATGTAGGAAGTTTTTATTTATCGCTACAGGAACAGGAATAAGCCCTTTTCATGGTTTTGTAAAAACTTATCCCGATTTGGATTATCAACTTATCCATGGCGTAAGGTTAAACGAGGAGGCGTATGAACATGATGATTTCCAAAAGTCCAGAACTACCTTGTGTTTAACAGGAGAAGAAGGCGGGGACTTTTTTGGAAGAGTAACTGATTATTTGTACACTGCACAGTTGGATATTGAAACCAACTGCTTCTTATGCGGAAATAGTGAAATGATTTATGAGGTATTCGATATCCTGACGGGAAAAGGAATACCTGTTTCAAATATTTATTCCGAAGTTTACTTTTAAGATTTATTCTAAATCTCTTGACGAATTGTTTTCGTCTCCAACAATTTTCCATTTTGGAATTGGTGCCTGTATTCCCTCTTCTTTTAAGGTCTGGTAGATTTTTAAAGCAATCTCGCTATCTGCATTTAAGGTATTTGAAAACGAAGTCCAGTAAATTAAGGCAAAATCAAGATTTCCTTCCTGGTTGTAACCGAAAAAGAGAGTACTTGGAGCAGGATTTTTATAAACACTTGGATGCTCAGCAGCTATGTTGTTAAACAACTCAATCACTTTTTGGGGATCTGCTTCTGAAGATGTTTTCATTAATATTCTGCTACGGCGATCCCGATTACTCAAGGTCCAGTTTTTTACTTTTTTCGATACCAGATCACCATTTGGTATAATCACTTCAGAACCTTCATAAGTTTTAATATTACTTGCACGTACACCGATGCTGGTTACTATTCCAAATTCCTGTTCTACTTCAATCGCATCCCCAAGGTTGATTGGCCGCTCAAAGGCCAGTATTAAACCTGAAATAAAATTTAAAACCACACTCTGTAATCCAAATCCAATACCAACCCCAAGTGCACCCAACAAGATTCCAATTTTACTTAAGTCGAAACCTGCTGCAGAAAGTGCCATATAAAAACCGGTGGTGATTAGAATAATTCTGGTTATCAGCGAAATGGCCGGTGCAATTCCCCGGGGTAAAACTTTAATCAACCATTCATCCTGAAAAATGTTAGCGATAATTTTTGCCACAAACATTGTGATAAAGAAAATGAGCATAAATGCCAAA
This sequence comes from uncultured Prolixibacteraceae bacterium, assembly GCA_913063265.1. Lineage (GTDB taxonomy): Bacteria > Bacteroidota > Bacteroidia > Bacteroidales > Prolixibacteraceae > Draconibacterium. The sequence goes on from CAJXZG010000001.1 coordinate 2,009, forward strand.
ATTCCTCCTACTGAAACCGACATTGCTCCAATTTTCCATTCTATATCCAGTATATCGTTTATCCACAGTTTGAGGTATTCAAATACTTCAAATCCGGCCAATGTAAAGAACATCCAGATTATAATTCCAACCAACATTAAAAACGGGCGAATCCTTTTTTGAATGAGTTCGACCAAAGTGGCTAAAGTGGTTAAATTAAACTGGCTGCGTAGTTTAAAAAGCAGAATAAAAATACTGCTAAATACTTTAACTGATAAATAAACGACAGAACCCAAACCTACTGAAGTCAGCACAGCATCGGTTAAAAACCGGGATAAATTTACCATGCCAATTAAATTGGCCGTAAAAGCAATTAACATAAAAACCAGAAATGCCGGCACCACAAATTTTCTGAAAACAGAGATTCCTTTAAAATTCTCCGGATTTTCATTTAGTACTCTACGTGCGATAAAAAATGTTATTGATAAAAATGTAGTATAGCACAATAGAATAATTCTGGATAAAAGGGTTTCGTTTCCAAAATAATTCTCAATGGTGCCAATAATATACACAAACAAAATAAGCAACATGGAGGGCAGAATCTTCCTGTTTGTAAGTTTTGGCAATAAATATGTGGCCGACATTAGTATAAAAAGAACTATAATATCGGTAAAAATTGGAATAAGTGCTTTGTAAAAGAAAACCGAAAAAAGCAATCCAACGGAAAGAGATGCACTTAAAGGATTTGCAATCACGATTTTTGCCTCTTTTTCAAGCGGAGTGGTAAGCTGATGTTCTCCTTTATGCCATTTTCGTTTAACCACCATTAACAAAACATATAGAAACAAAACAAAAATTATTTGAAGAAAGAAGGTTTTTAGATTTATGGATAGAAAGTTTTTGAGTTCCAGAAGATCTTGTTGAATGCCTTTGTTAATTTTTTCAGTAGTGGTTTGATGAATGGTTAAAGAGTCAGCAGAAGCCTGTTCAATTTTATTGGTATTCCATATTGGATAGCTGTCGAAAGCAAAATAATCTTTTTTTAATTGCAACTGGGTTTGGTTAATTTCAGCAATTATATCGTCTATTTTTAATACTACATCGGTAAGTTTTTTCTGAACCATGAAAATGCTATCGAGTCTCACCACAGTAATTTGAACGATGTCTTGCATTCTGAATATCATAGTGTCAAGGTTCGAGAATAACTGCGTGGATTCGGTGTTGGCATTCAAATCTTCCTTGGTTTTCTGCCAACGTTGAATCTCTTCAACTACTTCGTCGTTTAAAGAATTTAAATCTTTTATTCGCGAATTAATTGTACTTTGATAGTCTGCAAGTTCCGATTTGTAATTGGTCCATTCAACCAATTCTCTTTTCAATTCTCGTTGTGAATATTTGTTGAGATTTTGAATTAAGGTATCTCCTTTTAGGATAATTCCAATGAAAACTGTTCCCAGCAAGGAATCTATTTCAGCCGTTCCAGCCCGAGGTTTTAGTATTTCCTGTAAACGTCTGATTCTTTGTCCCAGTTTTTCTGTTTCGGTAGAAATGTCATTAAGGTCTATGGCGTCAATTTGCGGTGCATCGGGTTTTGCTTCCTGCGTTTCGGTATCGGTATTTTCCTGGCCCAGTACTTCATTGCCAATACCAGAAAACAGCATAAACGCGCTGATAAAATATAATATGAAAACGTTTTTCATTGTGGTAAAGTAGTTAATAGTTTTACAAAATAACACATCCACTCATCAATTCAAAATAATGAAATCCTCTCAACGCGTGTCTTTAAAATTTGTTTGTTCTCAAACAATTAACAATTTGAATTGATAAAAGGTTAATCCATTCTTTGCTTTTCATTTCAAATTAAAACATTAGGCAAATTTTTTTACTTTTGCAGAGATTTATTTAGAACAGGTCTTAATAATTTGATTTAAAAGGGAAGAGGGTGAGGTTGATGAGATTTTTTACTCCTGTCTTCTGACTTCTGTCTTCCGTCTTTTTTTAGTATGAAGTATCATGTAATAACATTGGGGTGTCAGATGAATTTGTCGGATAGTGAACGGGTAATTACTGTACTGGATGAAGCCGGTTACGAATGGACCGACAATGAAGAAGAGGCAGGATTAATTGGGATACTTGCATGTTCTGTACGTCAAAAGGCAATCGATAAAGTTTACTCAAGGATTTACAAATGGAACAAATGGAAGAATCATAAAAACCTCATTACTTTTATCTCAGGTTGTATTCTTCCAAGTGACCACGAAAAGTTTCTAAAACTTTTTGATATTACTTTTCAAATGAAGGATTTGCCTAAATTGCCTGAATTAATCGGCCAGTACGGAATAGCAACGCCCACTCATTTAAAAGCCGGCATCGATCCTTACAACGAAAATATTGAAGAATTCTGGAATGTAAAACCCAATTATAAATCAAGTTTTGAGGCATTTATCCCAATCCAGAACGGCTGTGATAAATTCTGTACTTTTTGTGCTGTGCCTTATACCAGGGGAAGAGAGGTTTCACGGCCTTCAAAAGAAATTGTAACCGAGGTAGCTTTATTGGTGGGTCAGGGATATAAGTCGATTACTTTACTTGGTCAAAATGTAAATTCATATGGTCTGGATAAAAAAGGTAATGAATTAACATTTGCACAATTACTGACAGAAATTGGAGAGTTAGGGAATCGTCTGAAAAAAGAATTTTGGGTGTATTTTACTTCACCACATCCCAGAGATATGAATGATGAAGTAATTGAGGTAATTGCAAAATATAAAGTATTGGGCAAACAAATTCATTTGCCGATGCAGAGTGGTGATGATAAGGTATTAATGCGAATGAACCGCAAACATAACATGGAAAAATACCGGCATATTGTTGAGACCATTCGTCGATTAATTCCTGAAGCAACTTTGTTTACTGATATTATTGTAGGATTTACGGGTGAAACAGAAGCACAATTTGAAAATACCCGCTTAGCGATGGAAGAGTTCAAATTTAATATGAGTTATACCGCTATTTATTCTCCCCGGCCCGGAGCTACAAGTCACCGCTGGATAGATGATATTCCTTCAGATGAGAAGAAGCGTCGTTTGCATGTTTTAACCGATGAATTGCGAAAACACAGTTTTCCGTATAACAAAAATATGCTCGGAAAAACTTTAAAAGTACTGGTTCGGGGAAAGGATAGAAAAGAAGGTTATCTTTCATCTTTAACGGAAGGAAAACTTATTGTTCGCTTTGCTTCAGAAGATGAAAATTTAATAGGGCAGTTTGTCAAGGTGAAAATCTCATCAGCAACAGATTTTTCTTTGGAAGGGGAACTGCTTAAAGTTGAAGAATCTGTTAGCTTGTAATAAATAATTGAATTTTATTTATTTGCTTTCTTTCCGTTTTTATTTTTTAATCTGAAAAATTCCCCGAGAATTTGCCACGGGGATAGTCAACTTTAAGAATTTTCTTTATTTACAAATTTGCTTAGGGCTATAATGTTTAGATTCTCTATAAGCGAATTCTAATGGCTTTTGTAGGGTTGTATTAGTAATTAATTATTCATAACTTGAATTATAATATTTAAAATCACAGTTATGAAAAAAATCTTTACGTTAGTTGTACTTTTAGTTGCTGGGCTATGTATACAAGCCCAGGTAAATTACAGGGTTTTGTTTGATTTTGAGGAGGGAAATGATACAACTTATTGGATTTCGTTTGCAAATGGTGCAGAATCAGCCAGAACAGATATCGATGTTGTATTAAATCCAATGACAGACGATGTAAACTCTACAGACAGTGTTTTAATGATGGATATTAATATTGATGCAGAAGGATGGGTTGGTTATTATACCGATTTGGATGTACTTTATCAGGATTTTGATTATCCAGAGAGTGCTGTTGGATTTGATGAAGAAACTTATATGATGTCGTTAATGGTTTACAAAACGGTTTACAGTCCAACAAGAATTAAACTGGAAAGAAGTCTCACGGGTGCTGCAAATATTACGGTAGCCGATACCAATACGGTGGTTGATGCCTGGCAATTTCTTGAATATGATTTCAGTTCTCAAATCGGACATTATTTTCAACGACTTACCATTTTTCCGGAGTCAACTTCAAAATCTAACAGAACTGAAGAACTTGTCGTTTATCTCGATAATATTGGAATTCAGGATCCCAGCAATACATCTGTTAAAGAATTTGAGGGTGCAAAAATGAAACTTTATCCTAACCCGGCAGATTACAGGATTGCAGTGGTTTATCCTGAAATGACAGGCGTCAGGTTGCTTAACATTAATGGACAGGAAATCAGAACGCTTAATTTCGGATTAACAAGTTCAAAAGTAGTTGAAGTTGGTGATCTCGCCACGGGTACTTATTTTGTTACTGCGATTACTTCAAAAGGTGATTTTACAATGCCATTTGTTAAAAAGTAATAAGATAAGTTGTGGTTTTAAAGAAAGAATTCAAATGAATTATTCATTTGAATTCTTTCTTTTTTAGAGAGGTCGAAAAATGTGATTCTCCATATCTATGTGTTTTAATTCAATAGTATATATTTCAACATATCAGAAGCTTTGTTGTTAATTTGTTTTGATGACAAATTTATTCAGATCAAATAACAACAGGTTTTTATTTATTGAATTAATCATTCTTTTTATACTCTTGCCCTTGGTTTTATTACTTCCGGTTACCGTTCAATTTAAAGTTGGAGGAATCTTAATCGGAGTTGTTTATGTGCTGGTGCTTACTGTTAAAACAAAAGTGGTTAGTCCTGAATCATTATATATTTTTTCACAAAGACCTTATTGGAAATATGTGTTTTTGAGATTTATTATACTTGCTATAGTATCAGTTGTTTTCATATACTTTTATATGCCGGAAAAACTTTTTATAGTGATTAAAAAGAACTTTTTATTTTGGATGATGCTAAGCGCATTTTATTCGGTATTTTCTGTCTATCCGCAGGAATTCTTATATCGAAGTTTTTTCTTTGCCCGTTATAAAAAATTAATTAAAAGCCCGAACCGGTTTATACTATTAAATGCTACTTTATTTTCGCTGGCACATATCGGATTTAAAAATCCATTGGTATTGGGTATTACATTTGTTGGGGGAATTGTATTTGCGATAACCTATACGAAAACCAAATCTCTGATGTTTACATCAATCGAACATGCACTTTACGGTGCGTGGTTATTTACTGTTGGCGCTGGCGAAATGCTTGCATTTCCCATGCCTAAGTAAAAATTGTTGAAAAATGATGTTCAAAACATAATTGTATTTTTGATTTTCTTTCAATTTGAAATTAACAGTGCATTAGAAATTATGAGAATATTATCAACTCTTTTATTTTGTTTCATTTTTCTTTCATCGGCAAGCGGAAAAGAAATCAGCAATAAAGAAAAAACTAGAATTGAAAATCTACTAGCCAAACAAGTTGAGGCATGGAATGAAGGTAATCTTGAAAAGTTTATGGAAACTTATTGGAACTCAGATCAGTTGAGTTTTGTTGGTTCCCGGGGGCCAAGTTATGGATGGCAGTCAACTTTGGAAAATTACAAAATGGGTTATCCTGATAAAAGTGCAATGGGAATATTGGATTTTCTAATTCTGAGTATTTCAAAAATTGATAAAAAAACAATCTATGTCATTGGAAAATTTGAATTAACAAGGGAAGCAGGTGATTTAAATGGTCATTTTACACTGGTAGTTCAAAAAATAAAAGGAGAGTGGTTGATCGTAAGCGACCATTCAAGCAGTTCAGTTTAATCTGAAAAATTCCCCGAGGCTTTGCCAAGGGATAGTCAACTTCAAGAATTTTCTTTATTACAAGATTTTCTTAGCCGCCATAGCAATATCAACTTTGCGCAATTTTCTTCAACATTCCATTGAATATAAAAAAATGAAATGGCGAAGTTATTATCCAATACAAACGACCCCATACACCATGTGGCCTGAATGTTGCAGTCTGATGCAAAACATTATTTTCGTCTATTTTAAACTCAAGCCAGGCTTCTCCGGGTAATTTCATTTCTGCAAAAAGCAGAAGTCGTTTTTTTTCCCTGCTTGCATATAATACCCGCCAAAAATCCAGTGCATCACCGGTAAATATTTCTTTTGGCGATCGTCGTCCTCTCCTCAATCCAACTCCTCCGATAAGCATGTCGAAAAAACCTCTTATTTTCCATAACCAGTTGGCGAAATAATAACCTTTGTCGCCTCCTATTGTCCAGATATTATTAATAACCTTACTCGTATCGGTAACCTTAATTCTTTTTTCATCTTTGTAACAACCAAAGTTTGGTACCTCAATAAAATCGGAAAGAGAAAGCCCCAAACTACTGCTTATAAAAGAATCTTTCCAGCTACTTAAAACTAAATTTTGTTTGATTCTGATAAATGCATTTTTAATAGCATTGTCATAGGTTATCGGCTCGATATTTAAAATCTCAGAAAGATCATTATTTTCACAAATGACCTCATTTTTCATACTGTCGGCTAAGCTAATTGCCAGTTTGTATGAAACTGATGTAATGAAAAAAAGCCAGTACGACGAAACCTTTGGAGTAATTAAATTTGTTGTGTATATGTACCTTTTTAGTTTTCTGATTTTAGCGTAACGAAGCATCATCTCCTTATAGGTAAGAACTTCAGGGCCTCCAATGTCAAACGTCCGATTGTAACAAGTCTCATGAAACAAAACTTTTTTTAAAAACAAGATTACATCCCGGATGGCTATCGGCTGTGATTTTGTTAATACCCATTTAGGGGTAACCATAATCGGAAGTTTTTCTACAATATCCCTTATGATTTCGAACGAGGCACTGCCCGAACCAACAATTATTCCTGCTCTTAAAACTGTTAGTGCATATTTGTCACTTCGTAAATAATCTTCAACTTCTCTTCTTGAATTAAGGTGTTTTGAAAGATTATTTTCGTTTGAAATACCGCTGAGATAAATAACCTGCTTTACTGGCAGTTCTTCAATTATTTTTCTGAAATTTTTTGCTGCCGTGATTTCCAGCGTGTCAAACTTTTTTGTAGAAGTCGACATAGAGTGAATCAGGTAATAAGCTGCATCGATATCTTTTGGAAAGCTTTTGACATCGGCAGATTTCAGAAAATCTATCTCCACAATTTGAATCTTTTGCAGGAGGTTTTTATGAATGGTCAAACGATTCCGGTCGCGAACACAAACAACAATATCATGTCCGCTTTCAATTAAAACCGGAAGCAGTCGTTTTCCAACATATCCTGTTACTCCTGTTAAAAGAATTCTCATATTTACAATTTTATAAATCTAAAAGTACAAACCTGTTGATAGGTTATTGACAGGAAATGATATTTTTGCAATTCAAAAATTGAATTACATACGAAAATTGAATCTGCGTAAAATACATATTTGGGGTAAATTAACATTGATTATTTTAATCTTTTGTAACCTGCAATCTTTTTCTCAACCAGATTCGGTTTGGGTAGCATTTAAAGAACATTTTAAAAGTAATGTTGTTCAGCTTGGAAATCTGTATTGTTGGCAAGACAATACATTTCTACCCGGAAAGCTGTTTTTGAATAAAGAGCCTGATTTTCAAAAGGAATTTAAAGTTCATGAACCTGAATTATTTTCAGAACTTAATGAAACGGCGGAGGATTTTTATATTTTCCTTAACAGTTTGAATGCCAATGAAAAACAGCATTTGATCAGGTATTTTACGTATTTCGAAACCTATTTCGACAAAGCATTAAGGGAAGAAGATCTTCCTCTTGATATAAAATATATTGCTCCTGCACTATCTGCTATGAATCAGAACTTTGTGGGAACCCTAAGAAAGGCCGGTATTTGGCAGCTTAATCATTTTCAGGCTGTTACAAATGGAGTAACTGTAAATCAGCTGGTGGATGAACGATTTAATCCATGGTTGTCAACACCGGCATTTGCTGCCTCTATAAAACAAAATTTAAAAAATTTCTCTTCTCCTGAATTGGCAGTTCTGGGCTATTTGTATGGAAATGCAAAGGTGAAAAATGCCATAGTTTTTGCAGGTGAAGATGCAAGCTTATTTGAAATTCTGGCTTTTCTTCCGGAATCTGCCCGGCACTTTATTGCAGGTTATCAGGCTGTTTCCGTATTCTTAAAGGTAAATCGGTTTAAACCTGCTGTTGAACCACTGGCAAAAACTGTTTTGCCGGATACGGCAAGGGTTAACAAACAGCTTCATTTTAAACAAGTTTCGCATGTTTTGAAAATACCCGAGGAGCAATTGGAATTTCTTAATCCGCAATATCGTTTTTCCATCGTTCCGGAAACGGGATTAACTGTGAAATTGTTGGTGCCAAAAGGATATTGGGATGATTTTGTTTTATGGCAGGATTCGGTTTATAATACTTTCGATTCTACACTGTTTGCAATTACTGTCCAAAAAATTGAGTACCCCCCGGCACCGGGCCGGCAATATGCAGGAGAACCTGTTAAAAACCTGCAGATTGAAGGAAAAACAAAAATTACATACAAGTTACAAACCGGTGATGTCCTGGGGATAATCGCTGAAAAATACGATGTAAGAGTTTCTGATTTGAAATACTGGAATAACATTTCAAATGAAAGACGAATTCAGGCCGGGAAAACTCTGATTATTTTCGTTGATGACGATAAGGCGGAATATTATGCAGGTTTGCAAAAACAAAATAAATCGAAAGAAACAACACCTGCAATTACTGAACAGTTAAATCAAACTTCACCGCTTCAAAAATACCAGCCAAAGAATTCAGGAAGGAAAGTGGAGCATACCGTAAAAAGTGGTGAATCGCCTTTTACTATTGCAAAAAAATATACGGGTGTAACACCTGAAGATATTTTAATTTGGAATAATATTTCAGATGCGCGGAAAATTCAGATCGGTCAGAAATTGATTGTTTATGAAAGTAATTGATAATACTATAATATACTATTTGCCTCGTTCACTTACGCCATCCTTTAGGGTGGTGAGGAGTGGATATATTACAAAATCCGCCCTGTTACCTCAACAGAACTTCACCGTCCTGAAGAATGGTGTAAAGCATGTTTTCTTATTAAGTTAAGAGTAAAATTAATTAAAGTTGCAACTGAGAAAAATTAAATGAAGCCATTAAAAACATTACTATTTACGATTGCAGTTTTTGTGCTGATTGCCGGAGTAATGCTGGTAACTCCGGAGGATGGAGTTAAAGTTGGCGAATTTAATTTTCATATGCCGACTTTTAAGGAAATGTTTACTACAGAAAAAATTGAATATACCAACATTTCAGAAATCATAGAACAACAATTTGATATTGATTCAATAACAGAACTGGTTACGGATGAAGAAATTCCTGAAGAAGAAAAAATAGATACTGCCAGTTATCATCATCTGGTTGCTTCAATACATAAAATTGAAATGGATTCTTCAGGCCGGAAAAATCTGGCTCGCTTTTTTCAAAAGTTAAGGACAAACAAAACCAACCGAATAATGCATTATGGTGATAGCCAGTTGGAAGGTGATCGGATTACTGCTCATTTCAGAAATAAATTACAGGTTAAATTTGGAGGAACGGGACCCGGATTAAGACCGGCTGTTCAACCTTACGATTTTATTTTTAGCGCTGTTCAGACAAACTCCGATAATTGGGCACGCTATCCTATATACAGAAACAGAGACTCTCTGGTATTGCACAATAAATACGGTGTTATGGGAGCATTTTCACGTTTTGCACCGCTTCGTTACGATACTATACGTTTTGAGCCGACTGAACTTTACGAGGCTGAATTAAGTATTTCAAAATCTAATATTTCGTTTAGAAAAACCCGGGAGTACAAAAAAATGAGACTGTTTTATGGAAATTCAAAAAGTCGGGTACAAATGCAACTATTTGTCAACGATAGTTTGATTTTTGCAGATTCACTTCTGGCCAATACGGATTACGCTGTCTCTTCTTGTGTTTTGCCGGATACAACCAATAATGTTACATTGAAGTTTTCCGGTTACGACAGTCCGGATATTTACGGGATTGAACTGGTAGATACCATTGGAGTTACTGTGGATAATATTGCCCTTCGGGGAAGTTCAGGTACAATTTTTACGCAAATGGACTTTGAACACAGTACTAAAATGTATGAGGACCTGAAACCGGGATTGTTCATTCTTCAATTTGGCGGAAATGTAATGCCTTACATGAAAGAACAAAGGCAAATCGAAAATTATGCCCGTTGGTTTGGAAATCAGATTAAACGCTTGCGCAGGTCGTGTCCTGAAGCGGCCTTTATTGTCGTTGGACCAAGTGATATGTCAACCAAAGTAAAAGATAAATATGTGACCTATGAATTATTGCCGGTGGTTGTTGAAGCTTTAAAGGAGCAATCAATAAAAAATGGGGCAGCTTACTGGGATATGTACCAGGCTATGGGAGGTTACAATAGCATGCCAAGCTGGGTAAATGCTGAACCGGAGTTGGCCCGCCCGGATTATGTGCATTTTTCAACACGGGGATCAAAACTTATTTCCAATATGTTTTACAATGCATTTATTCTGGAGTATAATAATTTTTTAAATCGTGCAGAATGAGTAGAGGAGGGAAGAAAGTTTACAGCCACAGTTTACAACTGGCAGATTGCAAGTTACAGGTTGCAGCTTGCGGGATGCCAGGAGTATTGAACCAGGTTAAGGCTTTGGTTATTGGTTATTGGTTGCTGGTTGTTGGTTATTTGTTATCAGTTATTGGTAAAATGACTTCTGACCTTCGACTTCCGACTTCCGACTTACAACTTCTCCGCGCTTCAAGCTTCATGCTTCTAACCTTCCTTGTCGCTTCTGCTGCTTCTGCCCAAAGTAATCCTTATCTCTACCAGGTAAATCAATATAATTTTATCAGGTACGACAAAAATGAAATGATTCATTTTGGAGATGATTCTTATTCAAAAGGATTTTATGACAAGTTAGAAAAACTAATAACAACCGGAGAAGGAAATATCAACATTGTACAAATTGGAGGATCACATATTCAGGCCGGTACTTTTTCAGGACAGATGCGTAAAAGACTACAACAGTTTAACGGTGAAATGAATGCCGGATGGGGGTATATGTTTCCCTATCGTATGGCGCGAACCAATTCTCCCTATGGATATTATATCAGATATACAGGAAGTTGGGAAACCTGTCGAAATGTAGAAACCCGCAAAACCTGTTCAATTGGGGTAGGCGGAATAGCTGCATCAACAACCTCACAAAAAGCTGAACTGACAATATTACTGGAAGATGAAAATGAAATAGATTACAGTTTTAATAAAATCAGGTTATTTTATAAAAATAGTAATGAAAATTACTCTGTTTCAGTAGATTCAAGCATCTTAGCAAGTTCTGTTAAAACAGATGCTTATTACGATTTTATGCTAAACCAACATGTCGACAGCTTGAAAATAACCATAGAAAAACAAGCCGATAGTAATGGGAATTTTACATTATATGGAATGTCTGCTGAATCTGCACCAAACGGAATAACTTACCATAGTATTGGAATTAACGGGGCAAAAGTTCCTTCTTTTTTACGTTGCGATAAATTTGAAGAACAAATGAAAATGTTAAAACCCGATTTGGTAATTCTGGGATTAGGTATCAATGATGCTTACGGAAGACGCTTTTCTCAAAAGCTATATGAAGAAAACTACGAAATGTTGATTCATGGAATCAGAACTGTTGCTCCGGATGCAGCTATAATTTTAACTACAAATAACGATAGTTATTTATACCGCAGATATGTAAACAAGAACGGTGAAAAAGTTAAAAAAAGCATGCTGAAATTGTCCGAAAAAATGGATGTTGGAGTATGGAACATGTACGATGTAATGGGTGGATTAAACTCTATTGTTTTGTGGCAAAGAAGTGGATTGGCACAGCGCGATAAAATACATTTTACCAGGGAAGGATATTTGTTGATGGGCGACTTGCTTTTTAATGCCATTATCAAAAATTTTGAAAAACATATCGTAACAAAAAACCAGTTAAGTATAAAATCAAATGATGAAACGGGCATGAAAAATATTCTTCACATTGGAGAATGATAATAAGCGAGTTCTTCCGATAATTATTGGGATTACTTTAAAAATAGATAATTAAAAACGAATGAAAACTAAATAAGAAAAAGTAACTTGAATATTATTCAACAAATAGATTTTGCTGAAGCTGCTCGCAATATTTTCTTATACAACCAGAGTGCTCCGCTAATTTTTACCCGCTTTTTTTTCTGGGCTTTTTTTGCCATTGTTTTGTTGGGTTATACTTTGGTTTATAAAAATAAAAACCGAACTGTCAGAGCCGGATATTTGTTTGTGGTGAGTTTGTTTTTCTATTATAAATCCAGTGGCTTCTTCTTTTTTATATTATTGTTAAGCGTGTTGGTGGGCTACCTTACCGGAAAGGGAATTTACAAATCGAGAAACGAAATTGTAAAGCAGGTACTGATTGCTGTTAGTGTCTTTTTTAATTTGCTTGTACTTGCCTATTTTAAATATTCCTACTTTTTTGTTGATAGTATAAATGTACTTTTTGGTACCGATCTTCATGTACTTAACCATCTTGCTGTTTGGGCCAACGAGAGTGTAGGAACGCATTTCCAGGTTAACCAGATTCTGTTGCCGGTTGGAATTTCATTTTTTACTTTTCAAACCATTAGCTATACCGTTGATGTTTACAGAAAGGAAACTGTTCCTGTAAAAAATATTATAGATTTTGCATTTTATGTTTCTTTTTTCCCTCAACTGGTAGCTGGACCAATTGTACGTGCATCGGGTTTTGTAAAACAGATTTATGAAGATTATTCGCTTTCAAAATCAGAATTTGGCTGGGCGATTTTTATGATTCTGAAAGGGCTGGTCAAAAAGATTTTTATTGGTGATTATATTGCGGTAAATTTTGTTGACCGTGTGTTTTCTGACCCCATAACATATTCAGGATTTGAAAACCTAATGGCTCTGTTTGGTTACTCTTTGCAGGTATATGTCGATTTTTCGGGATACACAGATATTGCCATTGGTGTTGCCTTACTCATGGGATTCCGCTTACCACAAAACTTCAATTCTCCATATAAGGCAAAAAATGTTGGAGAGTTTTGGAAACGTTGGCACATGTCGCTTTCGTCATGGTTAAAAGACTATTTATACATTCCGATTGGCGGAAACAGAAATGGATCAGTATTTAGTTATTTAAGCTTGTTTGTAATACTGGCGATTGTTTTAATTCTGATAGGCAACCTTATTTTGGTTCCGGTAACCGCTGTTATGGTTCTGGTATTTTTCCTGTTTATGCGATATTCGCCCGGATTTAAACGTGGTGTGGATAATAACATTAACCTCATGTTGACCATGTTGTTGGGAGGTTTATGGCATGGAGCTTCTTTAAATTTTATTATTTGGGGCGGACTAAACGGAGTTGGCTTGGTGATTTATAAATTCTGGAGGAAAATCAGCCCCTGGGAAAAACGAAATTTCTGGCTGGTTAAAATCTGGAAAATTGCTTTAACATTCACCTTTATCACTTTTACCAGACTTTTCTTTAGGTCTGAATCGATGGAAATAGCAAAAACTATGTTTAAACAAATTACTACATCGTTTACATTGACGATCATCCCGGAGGTCCTGGTTGGTTACAAGTGGGTTTTTCTGATGATGTTATTTGGTTTTGTTATTCACTGGCTAAGTAGTAACTGGAAAAAGAAAATCGAGGATTGGTTTATTGCAACTCCACTTTGGTTAAAAGTTATCATTTCAGCAATTATTATAATAGTGGTTTACCAATCTATTTCAGCCGATATGCAGGCATTTATTTATTTCCAGTTTTAAATTTCTTTTGGAATCCGTAATCATTTTTTGATTTACCTGCTTTACCATTATTATTTTTTAATTGAACTAAAAGAACTATTTTAAATGAAAAAACCAATCTGAATTATGAATCATACGCTAAGCAAATCAAGTTTTTTAATTCTGTTTTTCATAACAATTGGAATTAACTCACTTTTTGCACAAATTCTTAACTTAAATAAGCCTGAAAGGGAACAATGGTTTACCGATTTGGGTTTTGGAATGTTTATTCACTGGAGTATGGATGTGCAGTTGGGGATGGTAATCAGCCACAGTATGGTTGGTGCTTCCGAAGATTATCTCGACCGATATGTAAATGAACTTCCTAAAACTTTTAATCCTGTAAATTTTAATGCAACAGAATGGGTAAATGCAGCCAAACTTGCCGGGATGAAATACATTGTTTTTACTACCAAACATCATAATGGTTATTGTATGTACGATACAAAAACTACAGATTTTGGCATTATGCATAGCCCGTATGGAAAAGATATTACTCAAATGTTGGTCGACGCTTGCAGGGAAGCAGGACTGGCAGTCGGCTTCTATTTTTCTCCCGATGATTTTTATTTTTTATACAAACAGGGTACGTTAATTTCAAGAAAGAGAAAAGAAGCTCTGGCAGAATTTAATGATGAATTGAACGAATACACAAAAAGACAAATGCGGGAATTGATGACTCAGTATGGAAAAATAGATATCATTTTTCTCGATGGATTGGAACAATATTCTAAAACCGAGCTGGCAAAGGTTTGCTGGGAAATAGATCCGGATGTTGTGGTTACCCGCGGGGCAATGGAAACACCTGAACAACATACTCCCGATAGCCCGATTCCGGCACCTTGGGAAGCGTGCTATACCCTTGGCGATCAGTGGCAATACCGGCCAAGTAACGAGAATTACAAAACAGCAAAAGACGCCATTCTTAAGTTTATCGATATTAAAGCAAAAGGTGGAAATTTTTTGCTGAATTTCGGACCTGATGCCCTCGGCAACTTTCCACCAGAACAATTAGGCATTTTAAATGAAATATCTTTGTGGATGTTTATCAACAAAGAGGCTTTTGAAAATACCGTTCCAAACCATACTGTCAAAGAAGATAATATCTGGTTTTTACGATCTAAGGATAAAACAACAGCTTATTTGTTTATCAACGAAGAAGACTGGAAGTTTGGAGATCGAAAAGAGTACAGTATTTCTTCAATAAAAGCAACCAAAGAGAGTGAAATTTCGGTTCTCGGTCATAACGGAAAAGTACTGGAATATCAGGATACGGTTGATCCTGCACCAACCATTAAATCCATTAAAAATGGCACACAATTTACTGTAACCCGGTCACAACGAATATATAACGACCGTAAATGGAATAATCCGGTTGTGGTTAAAATCACAAACACTATAGTTGAAGAATGATGGTCATATTCACATATTGAATATATTTATCAAATATTCTGTGATCTTTATAATGTGAAAAAAGCACAACAATTAAAACCTACACATTTTATAAAATTACCGAGGGATAATTTTTATTTATCCCTCGGTATTTGGAAATTGTTTTATTGCACAATTACCTTGAAAGTATGAGTTTTTCACTTTTAATAAATTTGTTATTGATATAAAGTGAATAAATATATATTCCTTCAGGTAGGTCTTTTGCATTAAATTCTACATTATTTTTCTCTCCGGCATCGGTAAACGCCTTAAATAAGGTTTCAATTTCTTTTCCCTGAACGTTTGAGATTTTTAATATCGCCTCACCTGCTTCTTTGGTTGTAAAAGAAATCCTTGTTTTTTCATTAAATGGATTCGGATAACAGTACATGTCATTTAAATTTGATTCTTCTGTAACTATAAAACCCGACTTATTACTGTTATTTAAAGGTACGTGTACTTCTGCTGTAGCATATCCAATATTGCCAGCGGCGTCCATAGCCTCAAGATAAATAGTGTAAATCCGACCATTACCGATACCGGATCTTTCTTTTCTCAGCATAACAGTTTGACCATCTGATGAAATAACAAAATCATTTAAGGTATTTCCACTTCCATTTTCGTTTTCGGTTTCGTTGCTTTCTACTTTAGAAATGTAAATATTGACCCCGGGACAATTATCATGAACTGAAATATAAAAGTCATTAATATCAAAGGTTTCATACTTATGATTGGAAGGTTGAATTATGATTGCATCTGAAATGGCCGAAATAACCGGAGTTTCAATATCTGTAACCGTAACGTTAAAGTTGCAGGCTGATGTATTACCTGACTCATCTGTGGCTGTATAAACCACCGTTGTAGTACCAACCGGAAAATTTGCACCACTCGCCAAACCACTTGTTAATACCGTGGTTACGTTTCCACAATTTCCTGTACCTACCGGAACCACATAACTAACTATCGCTCCACACAAACCTCCATCGTTATCAACAAAAATATCGCCCGGACAAGTGATATCAATGTTAGAAGGGATTAAGGTTGTTGTTGTAATAACAGTACTATCACATCCAAAAATATTGGATAAAACAATTTGTGTAACTCCAACTTGTGCCGGATCACAAGTTGTTGCCGCAATATAAGTAGTATCGTCTGGTAATAAAGTTGTAGTTGTTATTACTACACTATCACATCCAAAAAGATTGGAAAAAATGGATTGTGATACCCCAACTTGTGCCGGATCACAAGTTGTAGCTGCAATATATGTGGTGTCGCTTGGCAATAAAGTAGTTGTTGTAATAACAGTACTATCACATCCAAACAGATTTGAAAAAATGGATTGTGATACTCCAACTTGCGTCGGATCACAAGTTGTTGCCGCAATATAAGTAGTATCGCCTGGCAATAAAGTTGTAGTTGTAATAACTACGCTATCACATCCAAAAAGATTGGTAAAAATGGATTGTGTAACCCCAACTTGTGCTGAATTACAAGTTGTAGCTGCAATATAAGTAGTGTCGCTTGGTAATAAATTAGTTGTTGTAATAACCAAGCTATCGCAGCCGGTATTGTTTGTAAACAGATTTTGCGTAATACCTACTTGTTCGGGATCACATGTCGTTGCTGAAATATTTGTTGTGTCTGGCTGGCATTCCTGATTGTCGTTTCCTCCGGTAACTAATTTTGTATATAATGGAAAACCACCGCCACCAGTATTAGCCCACGAAAAATCATGTTTTTTAACTAAAACAAAATTTGAAATGTTAAATTCAAAAAGTACGCCTGCATTATTTAAACCTCCATAACTTGTCATTCCATATAATTTTCCATTTACTGATTCAGCCATTGTTCCATATGGATTTTTACCATTTGTGTTGTTGAATTTATGGACTTCTGTGGCAGTATTGTTTACCAAATCAAACTGATAAATTGTACCGTTACCAAATCCTCCTCCCCAACTTAAGCCATACAGAAAACCATCACTGGCCTCAATAAGATCACCTGAGCCCTGGTTCCCGTCTGTACCATTAAAATTATGAACGTTTTCATAGGAATTGTCAGATGGATCGAATTTGAAAATCACTCCATATCCAAAGGAGCCTCCAGCTTTTGTAATTGCGTATAATTTACCGTTCGATGCTTCCATTAAAGAGCCAAATGGTTGCCTGCCTGTAGCTTCAGCAAAATTGTGATGTACAGATACTGTATTATTAATATGATTATATTCAAAAATTACTCCGTATCCATTTGTGCCTCCGGTTTGAGTAACACCAAAAATTCGGTTTTCTGATGTTATCATTAGACCGCTTTGCAGGTAGCGGCCGTCGGTACCACTGAAATCAATCTTTTTTGTAAATACTGCCGGTGATTGGGTAATATCCAATTCAAACAATGTCCCGATGTTAGATGTTCCTCCTTGCCATGTTGTTCCATAAAGTTTACCATTTGGAGCTTCAATAAATGTGCATGATGGATTGTGTCCGTTAGCGCCATTAAAATCATGAATTTTAGTAAAAACATTCGTGGTTTTATCATATTTAAAAACCGTTCCTTTAGCACCCGTTCCTCCGTTGTATGTTGTCCCA
Organism: uncultured Prolixibacteraceae bacterium; assembly: GCA_913063265.1. GTDB lineage: Bacteria > Bacteroidota > Bacteroidia > Bacteroidales > Prolixibacteraceae > Draconibacterium. Next base: position 19,859 of record CAJXZG010000001.1, read on the forward strand.
TAAAAATTGCCATCCGATGCCAAAAAAAGGCTTGCATAAGGATTAGCTCCCTGAGTTCCGCCAAAAGAATGTTTTACCTGATAATTGTTCCCGTTTTGGTCGGTAGTGAAAATTACTCCTGCACCGTTAGTCCCGCCATAAGAAGTCATTCCTCAAAACAGGTTACTTTGTGCCGACGAAAACATGATAATTGCCGAAAAGAATAAAATCAAAATTAAAGTTACTGATGTTTTTTTGTGTGTAGTTTGCATAATACCAATTTTGGTTAAACGTTGTTAAGTTATTTGTATAACCGCCTTAAAATTGAACACATAGCAGCCTATGTGTTGATTTATCGGGCGTAAAACTGGCTAATGATTTTATGGTGTTTCTTCAAAAAAAGATATCGGTAAGTAGCAAAAAGGTATGCATTTTTATGATATATGTCAAGTTTTCAATAAAACTTAATGGCCAATTTATTGAAAAAGTATATGCAGATTTTATATTATTAATGAAATACGGCGATTTATTTATAAGGAAACAAGTCGGTAAAATTGTTCTGAATAAATGATATTCCATTTTTTATTTGTAACTGAAGATTGCAATCTCGTGACAATCAATTTTTCAGTATTTACAGTCATAAATTGGAAAAACAATAAAAGTTTTCAATTAACTTTACATAAAAATTATGGGATGTTTTATAAAATCCTGTGTAAATCCACGTCCAATTATGGAATAAAATATTGACATTTATAAATTTCTAATCGTAGGAAAACTCTTAATATAAGAATAAGGAATAATAATTTTGAGACAATAGTACTTAATGGGAATTTGTAATACAATAAATTAATAACAATGGCCGAAAAACTAAAAGATATATTGTTTCCGCTTGAAAAAGTTCAGCTTTTTGGAGATGTGTTAAATGAGGTTTATCCTGAATTCAAAACCGGTGAATTTGTTGCAGCAGTTTGTGATAAAAACTGGTCAGATAGAGAATTGAAGGAAAAAATGAGGCATACAACTTTGTGTTTACATCAGTTTCTTCCCTCTGATTTTAAAAAGGCAGTAGGTATTTTAGTCGCTATAGTGCCAAAAGTAACCGGTTTTGAAGCAATTGTTTTGCCTGATTATGTAGAAGTTTACGGGCAGGAGCACTGGGATATTTCTCTACCTGCTTTGGGTGAACTAACAAAATGCGGAAGTTCGGAATTTGGCATTCGTCCGTTTTTAAACAAAGATTTGGAAGGAGCAATGAAATACATGAACAAGTGGGCGGATGATGAAGATTTTAAAGTTCGCAGATTTGCCAGCGAAGGTTGTCGGCCAAGGTTGCCATGGGCTGCCGGTGTTCCTGCTCTAAAAAAAGATCCCTCCCTTATTTTACCGATTCTTGAAAAATTAAAAAACGATCCTGAAGAGTTTGTAAGAAAAAGTGTGGCAAATAATCTAAACGATATTTCAAAGGATCACCCTGAACTGGTTTTGGATATTTGTGAACGATGGCAGGGAAATTCAAAAAATACCGACTGGATTATTAAACGTGCTTGTCGAACTCTTTTAAAACAAGGAAACAAACGAGCAATGTTGTTATTTGGTTTTGCTAATCCGGAATTGATGCATGTAAATAAACTAGTTTTTTCAAACCATTCCCCAAAAATAGGAGAGGAAATATCTTTGGAATTTGAACTCGAACTGAATACCAAAGGAAAACAAAAAGTGAGAATTGAATATCTTGTTCACTTTGTAAAAAGCTCCGGCAAAACATCTCCTAAAGTCTTTCAGATTAAAGAAGTGGAAATGAAACCCGGAAAACACCTGATTTCAAAAAAACATTCTTTTAAAAATATGTCAACACGTAAACACTTCTCAGGAAATCACAAGTTTGAAATTGTTGTAAATGGTGAGGTGAAATCCGACGGAGTGGTAGAGTTAAATGATTTAAATAAAGAGAATTAGTTTTTTAGTTCCTCTTTTAAAACCTCTTTTATCATTAAAAAGTTTTTCTCCATTTTAAGCATATTCTCTGTAAAGTACAAGTATATTTCGGTCCATTGGTTTTGTCGATGCCAATCTACTTTTTCCATTTGTGTATATATTCTGCTAACTTCCTGACTGTTATCTTCTCGTTCATGAATCAATTCCCATATTAAGCCGTTTTCGAAACCTTCTTCGATAACTGCTTTGTAACGATCAAGAATCTCAAAAGTTTTTAAACGACGATCTTCACTTTTGTGTTGTAATTCAAGTATCACCCTGGCATTTTCCCGGTCAACGTCAAATCGAAATACCAGTCCGCGTACCTGGGTTTTATTTAACATCCATTTTTTAGGATAATGCTTTTTAAAGCCATTCCAAAAATTCAATCGTAACTGTTTTATTTCCTCCTTCGAATACATCTCGTGATTAGGCAAATTTCAAGCTGCAAGAAAATCAATTTTATTTACATTTGAAGGAATTTAAATTAGGCAAGTTCAATAAACTGAAATAAATTAATTATGATAAAATTTTTTGTGGTTCTTGTTTTTGCTTTATTAACATCAGGAATTAAAGCCCAACTTATAGATATTCAGTATAATTACAATAGTTTGGGAGATTGTTTTTTTGGTGCAGCAAATAATACACAAACGCCCCTGTTTTTACATTTATATTTTGAAAATCTGGAAAACGCAGTTTTTGCGGAAGAACAGCCTTATGTAAAAAAGCTGGAACCCGGTTTTACAAGTTTATTTACTTTGCAAAATGAATCGGAAAATGACGCACCAATTTTTATTTTTAAAACTAAAACTTTCCGCTCAAATCCGTTGGCCGATGTTAATCTGGATTTTCCGTATTTAATTCCATTGGAGCCCGGCACAACTGCACATCCTTTCGATGTAAAAAATATTGATGGTTTTTATGGAAAAGAAACTCTAAAAGAATGGCGTGCTTCAGGTTTTGTCGTTAAACCGGGGCAGTTGGTATATTCAGCCCGTCGTGGACAAATAGTGGAGATAACTGGCAAAACAAGAGAATCAAAACCGGAAACCTGGTACAATACGTGGACCAATTCGATAACCCTTTTGCAGGAAGATGGCACACTTATTACGTATAAAAATGTAGTTGATAAATCAGGAAAGTTAAAACTCAATCAGAAAATTCAGGCCGGAGATTTTTTAGGCGAAGTAGCCTCAGGTACGAACGAACTGATATTATTGGTTTATCATAACGATTTGGATAAACCTGAGTTTGATTTTATCATCCCCTTATTTGTTATCTCAACCGATAAAACAGAAATATTAAATCCCTCATTAAATATTGAAGTTATTCATCCGAGTGAGGTGAAAATTTTAGAAATGACAAAACGGGAGCAAAAAAAGTTTTTAAAAGGAAAATAAAAAAAGAGTCGATAGCATATTTCTATCGACTCCAAATTAACTAAACTTTCTATGAACTATATAATATTAAAGCACTGGAAGTAGTACTTTATCAACTACATGAATTACTCCATTGCTTCCGTGAATGTTTACTTCGGTTACCGCCGCGTTCTCATCAGTTTTGTCTTCCAAAACAATTAGATCACTTAAGATTGCACTTACTTTTAATGTTTGACCGTTTAACATTCCTAAAATTTGGCCTTCAACCAAATCTGTACTAAACACTCGGGCAGGAGCTGCATGATATGTTAAAACCATTCTTATTTGGTCCTCTGTCAAACCTTCAACCACATCAGCTATTTTTCCAAAAGCCTCGTCAGTCGGTGCAAAAACCGTAATGTTTTGAGCTTCTTTTAAAGCGGTAGTAATATCAGCATAAGTATCTGAAGCCAGAAGACTTACCAGAACAGTAAATTCTGAATAATCACCCATGTTTGCTAATGCTACTGCGATGTCAACAACATCACCTGCTGGTGGAACTAAAGTCCTGTCGATTGTATGCACTACACCATTACTTTTTTCAATGTCAACACCGGTTATATTTGATAATCCATTTACAAGCACCGCCTGATTATTTAAATATCCAAGGTAAATGTACTGATCTGAACTTAAGGTCATTGCCATTCCGTCTGCAGGTAATTGTGATGAAAGAACTTTGGCTCCCAATACGTGATATAATAAAATTGGTGTCAAAGCTTCTTTATCCAATCCCTCAAGTGAGGTAATTCCTGCCGCAATAAATGCTGCATTATTTGGGGCAAATAATGTAAGATTGTCAGTTGTTGAAACAGTTTCCAACAATTCTGCTTTTCTAAGTGCAGCAGTGAGGATGGTATAATCCGGATTAAAAAGTGCAACTTCTGCAATAGTACCAACTGCCGATGCTGCATAGCTTGGAAGTAAAACTGCATCAATGACATGTATAACTCCGTTTATTGCATTTACATCCGCAATAATTACGTTTGAACTGTTTATTTTGACCCCGTTATCCGTATTCACTGTGAGGCTTTCATCCGGGAGCAGTGTAGGTAATAAACCATTGGTCATTTGGTCTGACCTTAAGGCTCCACCGGCAATGTGATATTGAACAATTTCACGCAATAAAGTAACAGGTAATTCATCAATACTGGTTTTACCAAGTGCACCCAGAACTGCGTTAAAAGCTTCGTTTGTTGGTGCAAATACTGTTAAATCAGATGTTGGATTATTGGCTGCTTCCAATAAATCTGACAATTCAGGCTTTGACAGAGCACTTACGAGAATTGAAAAATCCGGATTCGATGCTGCAATCTGAGCAATAGTCTGACTCGAAAAATTCGAAGGTAATAATACTTCGTCTATAATGTGAATTACTCCATTTGAAGCATCTCCATCAGCTGACGTAACCATCGAACTACCGTTTAAAGTTACCATCTCACCGTTGATTTCTACATCTACCATTTGACCGGACAATAATGTTTGAACTTCACCATTCTGCAATTGGGATGACATAACCTTACCATCTACAACATGATACTGAAGTAAAGCAGTTAACAAGGATGGGGTACTAATCACTGTATTAAGCACATCCGGATCTAGTTTTGCAAAAGCATCATTTGTTGGAGCAAATACTGTAAAGGGACCGCCATCAGATAACACTGTTACCAAATCAGCAGAAACAATTGCACTAACTAATGTTGATAGTTCGGGATTGGATCTTGCAAGGTCCACAATATTACTTGTTGGAGCTACATCATCATCATTATTACAACTTGTAATCCCTAACGTAACTACTACCAACAATAACGATAAAATCAAATTAACTCTACTCTTCAACACTAAATTCATTCTTTTCATTTTTTTATTGTTTAAAGTTCTTAATACATAATTAGACAAAAATGTATTAGAAATGTTTAATAAAAATATTTATAAACTAAACAAAAATGTGTTTTAATGTTGGATAGAACAAACCATTATTGAATAATATTATTTTTTCTTAAGAATTTAATTGTTTGTTATTGAGTATTTTATGATTGTTTGATTTTTGGGATAAGCTTTTGAGATTTTATTACAACTACTGTAAAAATTATTTTGAATTACATTTTTTTTAACTTCAAGGCCTAAATTTTAAAAATGCTAAAATCAAACCGGATTCTTTCAATCGATATAATGAGGGGGCTAACCCTTTTTTTAATGCTTTTTGTAAACGATTTATATGTACCAGGTGTGCCTGAATGGCTAACGCATACAAAAGCAGATTATGATGGAATGGGATTGGCCGACTGGGTATTCCCCGGCTTTTTATTTATGGTCGGAATGGCCATACCATATGCAATTCAAAGCCGGATAAGGATAGGAGACAACAATTTAAGAATTTTTGGTCATGTTCTTATCAGGACTGCAAGCCTTCTTCTGATTGGTGTTTTGATGTTGAACACTTCCAGGATTAATCCGGAATTAAGCGGAATTAGCAAAAATCTGTGGGCTATACTTATGTATGTTTCTGTTTTTCTAATCTGGAATAATTACAGAGATTTAAGCATTAAGGTTGTTGTTTTTTTAAAAGCATTGGGAATTATCGGATTAATAGTTTTGGCAGCTGTTTTTAAAAGTGGTACACCTGAGAATGTGAGTTGGATGCACACTGGTTGGTGGGGGATATTGGGACTGATAGGCTGGGGATATTTGGTTTCCGCGCTTGTTTATATGTTAAGTCGTGAAAGCCTTTTAAAAACCGGAATTTTTTGCTTATTGTTTGTTGGATTAAATATTCTTTCTCAACTTCAGTTGACTTCTTTTTTGGATCCGATTAATCCTGTGTTTGGAGTAATTATCAGCGGTAATGTTCCTTCAATAGTATTAACCGGACTATTCTTTAGTTTGCTTTTAAGAAGGATTGGAAAAGAGAATTTGAAAAAATTTTTACTGGTTGCAATAGTTTTGGGTATTGTAGTTCTTATATCGGGTTTTGTTTTGCGAAACTGGTTTATAATTTCGAAAATTAAAGGTACACCAAGCTGGGCGATGATATGCAACGGAATAAGTATTCTTGTTTTTGCTGTATTATTCTTTGTGATAGATGTTTTAGGTTTTACAAGATGGTCTGCATTATTTAAACCTGCAGGACAAAACTCCTTAACCACGTATTTAGCTCCTGATATAATTTATTTTATTATCTGGTCTGTTTCCTTTCCAGTGTTGTTTTATAAACAATCTGATATTCCACTTGTGGTTGTAGCAGGTTCGTTGGCATGGGCTGCAGCAATGATTGGATTTGCAGCCTTATTGTCAAAAATTGGAATTCGATTAAAGTTGTAGTCTTCTTTAAAACTTAATGTTTTGTTTACCCTTATTATTTTCCTATCATAGGAAATAGCATTCTTATTTCATCATCCGATGGCCTTCTTCCATATTCACATATTTCAAAAGCTTCAGCATACCTGATCTCGACCGCTTCTTCTTCACCATACCATTTTACAAGCGATTTTTGAACTTCCTCTGTTTTTCCTGGTTTTCTCCATTCAGCCAACCATTCCAATCTTTCTTTTTCAGTGTCAGGCACCTGGTCCAATTTCCCGGATGTCCAGGGTAACCATTCAAAAAACTGAGATTCGTGAGCAGACATGGCATAAATTTTTTGGTCAAAAACATCTGTAATATCCACAGCTATATCGGGGACAAAAGGTGTTGGTTTTTTAAATCTGTCCTGAGTGTACAGAAACACCGGATTCTTTTTTAACGGCGATGTATCGGGAGCAACGTTTGGAACAATAACCATATAGGCAGCATCCTGAACCAAAATTGCTGTATTTCGGTGGTCAGGATGATAATCATTTGGTCTAGGTCCAATTACAATATCAGCATTCCATTTTCTTATTAACCGAATAATATCCAATCGGATCTCCAATGTTGGCATAAGTTCTCCGTCATGATTATCCATAACAACATATTCTACTCCAAATCTTTTCCCGGCTTCTTTGGCTTCTGCAGTTCGGATTTTAGCCAATGCACCTCCTCCTTTTTCATGATGCCCGGCATCGCCGTTGGTTACCGAAACAAACAGGACATTATGACCTTCTTCAGCAAACAAAATTGCAGTACCTCCTGCATCGATATCACAATCATCGGGATGGGCACCAATAACAACCACATTTAATTTTTCCTGAGATATACAAATCCCTGAAAAAAGAAATAGAAATATTACAGAAGAGAAGAATCTTTTCATTGAAGTTCAGATTTGAATTAATTGGATTAAAAATAAGAAATTGAAATGGTATTTATTTATTCTGCCGGATAATTTCAAAATTTGACAAAAAAAAGAACCGCTTAAAAACGGTTCTTCAAATTTTATGTCAGAAATTTTTGATTACTAGTCAAATTTATGTTCGTCAGCTTTTGGGCCGCAATCACAATCGTGGTGTAATCCTTTTTCATATTGTTGCAGTGCCCGTAAACTCATTCCCATGTTCGAAAATCCTCCATCATGGAAAAGATTCTGCATGGTGACTTTTTTAGTTAAATCTGAGAATAGAGTAATACAGTAATCTGCACATTCATCTCCGGTTGCATTTCCTAATGGCGACATTCTTTCTGCAAAATCCAAAAGCCTGTCAAAGCCTTTTACTCCACTACCGGCCGTGGTTATGGTTGGTGATTGCGAAATAGTATTAATACGTACCCGGCGCTCACGTCCATAAATATATCCAAAACTACGTGCAATCGACTCCAATAAAGATTTTGCATCAGCCATGTCATTATAACCAAAGAAAGTTCTTTGAGCTGCCACATAAGATAATGCAACTACCGAACCCCACTCATTAATGGCATCCAGTTTGCGCGCTGTTTGTAATACTTTATGAAAAGATATGGCAGAAACATCGAGTGTTTTATCCAGATAATTATAATCCAAATCACTGTAATGTCTCTCTTTTCTTACATTTGGCGACATACCAATGGAGTGAAGTACAAAATCTATTTTTCCTCCTAAAACCTCCATTGATTTTATAAATAGGTTATTCAGGTCCTCCACTTTAGTTGCGTCGGCTCCAATTACCGTTGTTTTTAGTTTTTCAGCCAGAGCATTAGTTTCACCCATTCTAATGGCAACGGGAGTATTGGTAAGAATTACTGTAGCCCCTTCTTCATGTGCCCTTTCAGCAACTTTCCATGCTATCGACTCCGGATTTAATGCTCCGAAAATGATTCCTTTTTTGCCTTTCAGCAGTTTATTACTCATATTATTTATTTATGATAATTTTCGTTTTGCAAAGTTAATTGAGTTTAAATTAAATTAAAAACGCAGTTATTAAAACCGCGGTTTTACAACTTTATTTAACTTCTTTATTCAAATATTGTTCGATTTGGTTCGAAAAATAGAACTCTGTAGTTATCTATATTCAGGGATTTTTTTTTACGAAATCCCTTATCTGTTTTAAAGAATTGTGATTTTATCTAAACTCATTCCAAATAAGTTTGTTGTTTAACAAAAAGCATTTATATTTGGCACATACAAAATCGACAAGAAATGAATTCAGTTTTGATACATAGCTTCAAAAATTCAGTTACTTCCGGTAATTGCTGTGTTTTCATGTTGTCGTCGATGTCTATGTGTATGCACAAGCCTTCTTTCTGTTGTTAATGGAATGAAGGCAATTATATTCTGAGCGTAACACATTCATATATCATTCAAAAATATTTTTAGTATGTCGGATCGTATAATTCGATTTGGTGGCAGTAATATCGGGAATTCTAATTCTGCTATAAATCTTGACAATTTTTTAAGCCGGGAAAAAGGGAGAAAAATAATCGTAGTTTCAGCTATTCCTGAAATTCTTTTATGGATTGAAAAGCGGGTAGAATTGGTTTTTAAAGAGCACATTGTTGCTGCAAATTTGAATCAAAAACTAACTTCATTCTTTGAAGACAGAGTTGATGGCAAACCAACAACAGAATATTTTAGACTTGTTGAACAACTTTTAAGTTTATTGCAGGGAATTGCATTAATAGGAGATTATTCCAAAGCTTTAAAAGACCAGGTTTTAAGTTTTAGCGAAAAACTTTCGGTTGAAATTTTAATAGCGGAGTGGAAAGTAAAGAATAAAAGTGTAGAATCTTTGTGGCCTGAGCAAATTGGATTAAGAGCTAATTCAGAGTATGGCAATGCAACACTTTTGGATGTCAATACAAATTTCCTGAATAGTCTTTCTGAAGGAGTTTATATTCTGCCTGGTTCATACGGAATTTCGGAGAAGGGTAAAACAGTTCGTTCCGGAATTACTGCAGCGGATTACACAGCAGCTTTTCTAACTTCTTCAATGGGAGTTGAGAAATTGGAATTATGGGGACTTGATAATTTTTTTCAAAAAGCTGATCCTCAAATAGTTTCAAATCCTCCGGTAATAGAAAGATTAACTTATTCAGAAGCCAGTGAACTGGCCTACTTCGAACATTACTCTTTTCACCCGAGGACAGTAGAGCCTCTAGAGTTAAAACATATACCAATTCAGGTGTTAAATACATCAGACGACAAAGGAAAAATTGATACAACCATAAATACTGAAACTTACATCGATGACAAAATTGTAAAAAGTGTTGCCTGTACTGATGATATTTCATTTTTAAAGCTGGATGGTCCGGGAGTAGGTTTAAAACCAGGTATTTTGGCAAAAATTACCACGCAGTTAAATGATGCCGGAATTAATATCAAATCTGTAATTACTTCTCAAATTTCCATCAACATAATTTTAGAAAAGAACACGGGAGATAAAGCATTAAAGATTGTCGAAAAACTTGGATTTAATACGGTAAAAGATATTCACTTAATTAAAGATGTTTCACTCATTGGGATAATAGGCCACGGTATGCAGCAGAATTATGGTGTGTCGGCAAAAATATTTAGCGCGGTTGCTCAACATAAAATTAATGTGCTTTTAAGTGGCTCAGGAGCTTCCGACCTGGTAAGTTACCTGGTGGTTAACAGCAATGATAAAGAGAAAAGCGTCAGGGTAATCTATCAGGCTTTTTTCGGTTCATATTAAAAGTAAATATAACGAGTCGAAAACTTTTATTGAGTTAACGACTTATAATAAAAGACAAAAATTATTTGATTATTCATAATCCAAAAAATAAATAAAATGACTTCAAAAAAATTAAACTTTGAAACCCTGCAACTACATGCAGGACAATCTCCGGACTCAGCAACAAATTCAAGAGCTGTCCCGGTTTATCAAACAACATCTTACACTTTTAATGATGCTGAACATGCAGCAAATTTGTTTGCATTGAAAGAATTTGGAAACATATATACCCGTATAATGAATCCAACTTCTGATGTTTTTGAGCAAAGAATTGCGGCATTGGAAGGTGGAGTTGCCGCATTGGCTGTAGCATCGGGGCATGCTGCACAATTTCTTGTTTTTAATACCTTACTTGATATTGGCGATAATATTGTGTCGTCGCCTTATTTATACGGAGGTTCATATAACCAGTTAAACGTTAGTATGCGAAAACTGGGTGTAGAAGCCCGTTTTGCTGATGATTTGGAACCGGCATCATTCGAAAAATTAATCGATAAAAATACAAAAGGTGTTTATGTGGAAACCATTGGAAATCCCGGATTTAACATACCTGATTTTGATTCCATTGCAGCTGTGGCAAAAAAACATGACGTCCCTTTAATTGTTGACAATACTTTTGCAGGTGCCGGATATTTATTCCGCCCGATAGAACACGGCGCAAATATAGTGGTAGAATCGGCGACAAAATGGATTGGCGGGCATGGTACAAGTATTGGAGGTGTAATAGTTGATGCCGGAACGTACAACTGGGGCAATGGTAAATTTCCCGGTTTTACCGAACCATCAGATGGTTACCATGGATTAAAATTCTGGGATGTATTTAATTTTGATAGTCCGTTTGGGAATATCGGGTTTATCATTAAAGCCAGGGTTGAAGGACTGCGTGATTTTGGCCCGGCCATCAGCCCTTTTAATTCATTTCTGCTGTTACAGGGACTGGAAACTTTGTCGTTAAGAATGGACAGGCATGTACAGAATGCGCTCGCTCTTGCAAAATGGTTGGAAAAGTATCCAAAAGTTGATAATGTAAATTATCCTGGCCTGGAAAATCATCCAACTCATGAAAATGCAAAAAAATATCTTCCAAAAGGCGCAGGTGGTGTTTTATCGTTCATCGTAAAAGGTGATAAAGAAGCTGCAAATTCGGTAGTTAATAATCTGGAATTGGTGAGCCATCTGGCAAATGTGGGTGATGCCAAAACTTTGATTATTCAACCTGCAGCAACCACACATCAACAATTACCAGAAGAAGCTCAAATTGCTGCCGGAGTTTATCCTACTCAATTGCGTGTGAGTGTTGGATTAGAACATATTGATGATATTATTGCCGATTTTGAGCAAGCATTGGATAAGATTTAATAAAGTAGGCAATAGGCGAAAAACGGTAGGCAAATTGAAAAAACTTGCTAACTACATTTTGCCTGTTGCCTATTTCATATTTTTGTAATTATAAAAATTTATCACATCAAAACATGCCGTTAAAAATACCCGATAAGTTACCTGCCATTAAAATACTTCAAGAAGAGAATATTTTTGTAATGAATGAGTCAAGGGCAACTCATCAGGACATTCGTCCCTTAAAAATTATTATTCTTAACCTCATGCCTTTAAAAATTTCTACCGAGACTGATTTGTTGCGCTTGCTTTCAAATTCGCCTTTACAAATCGAAATTGATTTTATGAAAATTAAAGGACATACTCCTAAAAATACACCTTCGGAACATATGAGGGAGTTTTATCGTGAATTCGATCAGTTAAAGGAAATTAAGTACGATGGCATGATCATCACAGGTGCACCGGTGGAGCAACTTCCTTTTGAAGAAGTGACATACTGGGATGAGATGAAACAAATAATGGACTGGGCTGAACATCACGTTACTTCATCTTTATACATTTGCTGGGCAGCGCAGGCAGCATTATTTCATTATTACGGAATACCTAAGTACCCCCTTGAAAAAAAAATGTTCGGAGTTTTTCCGCATAAAAATACTCATAAACAATTACCCATATTTCGTGGATTTGATGATATTTACCAAATTCCTCATTCACGTCATACAGAAGTCAGGGAAAAGGATATAAAAAAAATTAATGCACTTGAAATTATTTCCACTTCTAAAGAGGCAGGTGTTTCGATTGTTAAAGCTAAAAATGGCCGTCAGCTTTTTATAACAGGTCATTCAGAATATTCACGTCATACCCTGGATAGTGAGTATAAAAGAGACAAATCCAAAAATCTGCCTATTGAAATTCCTCTAAATTATTATCCTGACAATAATCCTGAAAATACTCCGGTAATGAGCTGGAAATCAACTGCAAATTTGTTTTTCTCCAATTGGTTGAATTATTATGTATATCAGGAAACACCATACAATTTGGATGAGATTGAATAGGGTAATCCGTCTAGCGGTTTGATCTGCTTGGCGGATAGCACAAAAGAATTGTAACCATATTTTTTCATTTCGTTCATTAAGCTTAATTTTGATATCAATACAATTAAAATTAATAAACGGATGAAAAAAATAGCAGTTGTTTTGGCCGGAAGCGGTGTTTACGATGGAGCCGAAATTCATGAGTCAGTTCTTACAATGTTGGCAATTTCTCGGAAAGGTGCAAGTTATCAATGTTTTGCACCCGACAAAAACCAGGCACATGTGGTAAATCATTTAACAGGTGAAGAAATGCCTGAAACAAGAAATGTATTGGTTGAAGCTGCCCGAATTGCTCGCGGAAATATTAAACCGCTATCAGAGTATAAAGCGAAGGATTATGATGCGTTAATTTTTCCGGGTGGCTTCGGTGTGGCAAAAAACCTGTGTACATTCGCTTTTGATGGAGTAGATTGTACAGTAACGGAAGAAGTGGAAAAAGTAATACAGGAAACCAATGCTGCCAATAAGCCAATTGGAGCTTTATGTATTTCGCCGGTATTAATCGCAAAAGTTTTGGAAGGAGTTGAAGTTACCATCGGACAGGATGAAGGTGCTTCTGGTGCAATAGAAACCTTTGGTGGGAAACATATAAAAACTTCGCATGGAGAAATCGTATACGATAAAAAATTTAATTTGGTAACCACACCGTGTTATATGCTTGACGCATCTATCGACCAGATTGCAGATGGTGCATATAATGTAGTTACTAAAATCCTTGAACTTTTGTAATAAGGATTATTAAAATATAAAATGAAAACAGCTCCCTTTGTTGATATTCACACACATCCAAACCGGATTGAAAAGGATACTGTCGTTGTTCAGAATATGTTTCCCGGGGAAAGTTTTGCAGCGTTTTCAGGAAGAAATTTTTATTCTGTGGGTCTGCATCCCTGGCATTTAAAAAGTCCTGACGAAAATAATGAAATGTTGACTCTTGTTGAAAATGCACTTGAATTCGATCATGTTTGTTTTGTGGGTGAATGTGGATTGGACAAAAAGGTCGATGTAGATTTTAATGAGCAGGTGAGAATTTTTAAGGCTCATGTTATAATTGCTGAAGAATGCAGGCGTCCTGTGATTATTCATTGTGTTAAAGCTTATAATGAGATATTTCAGCTACACGAAAAACTTCGTCCTGAAATGCCATGGATAATGCATGGATATCAGGGGAACATGCAGGTAACAAAACAATTGGGGAAAAGAGGTATTTTGTTTTCATTTGGAAAAAGTCTATTTAATAAAAAATCAAAATCCATAGAATCATTAAAGTGTTTACCAATGGAGAAAATTTTTTTTGAAACGGATGAGTTTGACCGGGATGTTGATGAGATTTACAAAAAGGCTGCTGAACTTAAAAATGTGTCCATAAATATTTTGAAAAACGAAGTGTTTAATAATTTTAATCGGATAGAAAGTTCACTGCTCTCACGATTTTAGTGAAATGTTTTTTATCATCTTATGTTTACTCAGAGTTTATAAGTAAACTCAAAACCAAAATTAAAATGAATTGGCTGGATAGAACAGAGCTGCTGTTGGGAAAAGAAAAGCTTGAAAAACTTGAGCAGGCAAATGTTTTGGTAGTCGGACTTGGCGGAGTGGGGGCCTACGCTGCTGAACAATTATGCCGTGCAGGTATTGGAAAAATGACAATTGTTGACGGGGATGTGGTTGAGGAATCTAACAGAAATCGCCAGCTTCCAGCCTTAATCAGCAATACAGGCTTATCCAAAGCTGAAATTCTTGCAGAAAGATTTCGTGATATAAATCCTTCTTTAAAACTTACAGTAATCAATGATTACATAGCCGGAGAAAAAACACTGGAATTACTAAAAAGGGAAAAATATGATTATGTTGTAGATGCTATTGATACACTATCTCCTAAAGTTTTTCTTATTTATCATGCAACACAACTTGGATTGCGCGTGGTAAGTTCTATGGGGGCAGGAGGTAAAATTGATCCGGGAGAAGTTCGGACTTCGGATATTTCAAAATCTTTTAATTGTAATTTGGCCAGAACCATTCGAAAACGATTATCAAAACTGGGAATTAAAAAAGGGATTAAAGTAGTTTTTTCATCAGAATGAATCGATAAAACAACCGTTAGATTAGAAGAAGGTAGAAATAAAAAGTCTACGGTTGGTACAATTTCATACATGCCGCCTGTATTTGGCTGTTTTGCAAGTAGTGTGGTAATTCGCGATTTGTTATCAGATTGATTTATTTATAATTCATTAAAATGATGAAAACCACAGTTTTATAAAAAAATGCTGTTTTCTTATCGAATATTAGAATAATAATTTACCTTTGACACGTTGAAATAATGATAGTTATTGGGTTTTTCTCTGGTTTCTGTCTGATTTTTAATAAGATGGTCTTTTTTTTAGTGGTTTTTTTAAGACAGTCGGACAGTTAGCCTTTCTTGTTTTTTATCCTCAGTATTTATTTGCGATTCAGGATTTTCTGGTTTTAAATATTTCCTGATATGAAAAGTAACACAAATTGGACTTTCTGTGTAGTTTTTTAAAAAACCAGAGTATTAATTTTAAAGTTTTTATAAATGAACATTTATGTTGGAAATCTTCCGTTTAATTTAGGAGAGGAAGATTTAAGAGAAATTTTCGAAGAGTATGGTGAAGTATCTTCAGCCAAAATTATTTCTGATAAATTTTCAGGAAGAAGTAAAGGGTTTGGTTTTATTGAAATGGACAACGATGACCAGGCTAACAACGCCATCAAAGAATTGAACAACGCAGAAGTTGGCGGAAGAAATATCAAAGTGAATGAGTCTAAACCACGCGAAAATAACCGTGGTGGCGATCGTCGCGGTGGATTTCAACGCAGAGATCGTTATTAAATAATGAAAGGTACCGTAAAATGGTACGATGCTGATAAAGGATACGGGTTTATCCTTTCAGAGGAAAATAAAGATTTTTTCGTTCATCGTTCCGGAATTAAAGACAATGTCTTTTTCCTGGAAGCAGGGCAGTCAGTTGAATTCGAAATTAAAGAAAACGACAAAGGTCCTGTAGCCGTTAATGTTGAAGTAGTTTAACAAATACTATATAAAAAAAGAGTTTCCGGCATGGGAACTCTTTTTTTTTATTAATAATTCTTCTTGATAATATTAAGTGGCTTTTTCAGGATCTGAAACACGTCTTATTTTAATGTTTAGATAGGCCATTAAAATGGTCATAAACGGACTTATTATATTAAAAAACGCATAAGGAGCATAAACCCAGGTGTCAACTCCTAAAACCCTTGATTGTGTTGCCCCGCATGTATTCCATGGTATTAATACCGATGTCACTGTGCCACTGTCTTCGAGTGTTCGGCTTAAAACCTCCGGTGCAAGATCCTTATCTTCATACGATTTCCTAAACATTCTTCCGGGAACAACAATAGCAAGGTACTGATCGGAAGCAGTTGTATTAAAAAACAGGCAGGTTACTACTGTTGAAGTAACCAGGCTCCCTGTGTTTTTTGCCCATTTTATTATGGGTCTTGTAATTCTTCGAAGAAGTCCTGCGGATTCCATTATACCGCCAAAAACCATTGCTGATAAAATCAACCAAATTGTATCAAGCATACCTTTCATTCCCGATGTACTAAGCAATTCCGTAATCTTAGGATCTGAGGTAGTTAGCTCAATATCGCCAAACATCGATTGCATTACTGTAATATAGGAAGCTTTTGAATAATTGTCAGTCACACCCGAAATCGTTTTAATAATATCAGGTTGAAAAATAATTCCAAACAATCCCCCCAGAAGTGTTCCGGCAATTAATGCCGGTATAGGTGGTACTTTCATTATAATTATTACAAACAAAACTACAGGTACGAGAAACAATAAGGGATTTGTGTTAAAAGTACCTGAGATAGCACTTTGAACAGATTCGACATTTACAACAGCTCCGGAAAAATCATAACGAAATCCAAAAACCAGGAAAATAATCAGTGTTATAACATAGGTTGGTACAGTTGTTAGGGACATGTATTTAATATGAGTAAACAGGTCTGTTCCTGCCATGGCCGGTGCCAGATTTGTGGTATCGCTCAACGGACTCATTTTATCACCAAAATAAGCTCCACTAATTATTGCACCTGCAACTATAGCTTCGCCCATTCCCAGTGCTTTACCAATTCCTAACAGTGCCACACCAATAGTGGCAATGGTCGACCACGAACTTCCGGTTGCAACACTGACAATTGAACCAACCAAAACTGCGGTAACCAAAAAGAGTTTCGGATTAATAATGTTTAAACCATAATATATCATTGCTGGAACTACACCGCTTATCATCCAGGTTCCGGCTAAGGAACCAATTAAAAGTAAAATCAGAATTGAGGGCATTGCAGAACCAATTGTTGAAACAACTTTGGCTCGAACCGTTTCCCATTGATAGCCAAGTCTGTTTGATATGATTCCTGCTACTACGGCTGCAAGAATCAATGCTATCTGGTTTGGTCCACCAAGCGTATCATCAAAGAAAATTACATTTAAGGTTAAAACTATTATCAGAAAAATAATGGGTATGATAGCTTCAAATAAATTTGCCTCCCGTTTCATAGAAAAATTTGGTTTGGTAAAATTTACAGAAAACTAACATTTTTATATTGATTTATAGTTGATATGAACTTTTTTATCGAAAAATGTTTTAATTAATTTTCAATGAGCTTCTGATAATTTATCTTTTATATCTTCGTTTCCTTTATGTTGATGATTTAGTTTTATATGAAGATTTTTACTCGAAGGACTGCTTTTGTAGCTTTATTACTTATTATTACCTCACTTTACATCCTTGCTCAACGAAGCAATGGTATTGCTATTGAAGGAAAAATAAGTGTTCAGCAGGGTACCGTTGATGGTGCTGTAATTCAGATGTTTAAAAATGGACAACGGTTACCTGATTATGGTGTGGGAGCTGATGGCCGATATAAACTTGAACTCGATTACAATCATAAATATATTCTGATTTTCTCTATGCCGGGTAATTTTTCTCAGAAAATTGTTGTCGAATCAGAAGTTCCAAAAACAGTTTTACAGAATGATCCACGGTTTCCTGCTTTTCCTCTTAACATCAATTTATTTACAGAAATCCCAGGGATTGATAAATCCTTTACGGACAACACAATACAAAAGATTTACTATAATTCCAACGTGGATAATTTTGTCTCAGAATTGTATTATAACGACGCTCAAATTGCAAAATTAATCGAACAGGCTGTTTTACAATCCCAGGTAATTGGAAAAGAAGCAGATTATCTTTCAAAACTATCGCGTGCCGAACGAAATGAAATGAAAAAAGAGTACGATGATTTAATTGAACAAGCCAGTAAAGAATATAGTAATGAGCAGTTTCTGTCGGCGTTGGATGGTTTTAAAGCAGCAAGTAAAATATTTCCAAACGAACAATTTCCGAAAGACAGAATTGCAGAAATAAACGACCTTCTTGGATTAATAATGGTTGCTGCAGAATTGGATAAAGCAAAAGCCGAAAGATTTAATTTATTAATTAAAGAGGCAGATCAGTTATTGGCTCAGAAAAAATACAGCGATGCTAAAAACTCATACAGCAGAGCATTATCAATTAAGCCAAACGATGAATATGCGAATAAACAGATTAATACGGTCAATGATTTGATAAAGAATCAGATGGAAGACGAACAGTATGAGAATCTGATAGCATTGGCGGATAATTCCTTTGATCAATTGTTATATAACGAAGCTGCAAAAAGTTATCGTGAGGCACTCGATATCAAACCAAATCAATCTCACCCACAACAAAAATTAGTTGAAATTGAAGAAATTCTTGCAAAAGAGGCTGAAAATGCAAAAAGAAAAGAAAGCTATGAGCAAGCAATGAAAGAAGGAGAGGCAATGTTTCAAAAACAGTTTTATGAAAAGGCATTAGCGTCTTTCGAAAATGCATTGGAAATGAAACCGGGTGATGCAGTTGCCACAAGAAAAATTGAGAATGTTAATAAGCTCATGAAAGATTTGGCCGACAAGTTAATGTACGACAAACTTATAGCTGCAGCTGACAAATCGTATAGAAGAGAGGAATATGAAGAAGCACTTAAGAACTATAATGCTGCAGAGTCTGTTATTCCCGAGGATAGATATGCCGTTCAACGTATTGAGGAAATAACTAATAAAATAAAATCGGCAGAGAACTTTGCTGAATTGATTGCCCGCGCAGATCAAGAGTTTATCAACAAAAATTATTCTGATTCTAAACAACTTTATTCTGAGGCATTGGAAATCGTAGTGGATGATCGTCATTCAGTTGACAGAATTAAAGAAATCGATGCACTTCTGGCTACACTCGAAATAGATCAAAAATATACAGAAACAGTTGCTCAGGCAGATGATTTATTTAACGTTTCCGAATATGAAAATGCTAAAATAAAATATAATGAAGCAGCAGGCATTAAACCCAAAGAAAAATATCCAAAAGATAAAATTTCGGAAATAGATGGTATTTTAAGTCAAATTGCAAAAACCAATCAGGATTATCAAAAAGCAATTGACAAAGCGGAAAACTTGTATAATCAAAAATCGTATCCTGAAGCAAAAGCTGCGTTTGCCGAAGCTGGTCGAATTAAACCTGATGAAACCTATCCGTCAGAAATGACCACAAAAATTGATGGATTAATTGAAGAACAAGCCCGTCTTGTAGCCGAGGCAGAAGCAGAACGGCTTCGTTTGGCAGAGCTGGCAGCCGCAGAAGAAGCTGCGAGATTGGCGGCTATCCAGGCAGAGAAAGACAAAAACTACAGCGAAGCCATTTCAAATGGTGACCGCTTGTTTAACGACAAGGATTATGAAAATGCGAGGAACGAATACCGTGCAGCGCTGGAAGTAAAACCTGAAGAAACCTATCCACAACAAAAGATTGAAGAGATAGTAAACATAATAGCGGCAATGGAAAAAGCTAAACAGGAGCAGGAAATTCTGGATAAAAATTATTTAGCACTTATTCAACAAGCAGATCAGCTATTTGCAACTTCTGACTATTTGGTGTCAAAGGAAAAATATATTCAGGCATCTGATTTAAAGCCGGAAGAATCGTACCCAAAAGATCGAATTACTGAAATTGATAAGATATTAGAACAACAAAAAATTGATGAGGAATACAGGGTGATTATTGTTGCTGCAGATGGATTTTTTAAAACAGAAAATTACACTCAGGCAAAATCAGAGTACGAAAGGGCTTTAACCGTTAAATCAGAAGAGCAATATCCAAAGAACCAGATTAACAAAATCAATCAGTTGTTGGAAGATGAAAGACTAAGGTTACTTGCCGAACAGAAAGCTGCTGAAGAATATAGACTTAAACAGGAAGAATTGGCTGAATTAAATAAACGAATCGAAGCTCAGGATGTAGCAAACGATGCAGAATTGATGGGCATTTATGAGCGATATGTAAAGCAGGCTGATGAATTATTTAATATTAAGCAATATATCGTTTCTCGTGGTTGGTATTACAAGGCTTTAGATGTTAAACCCGACGAGGAACATCCAAGACAAAGAATTGCGGAAATAGACAGAATTTTGCAAAGTTTGATGACAGATCAAAAAGACAGGGATTACCAAAACTTTGTGGATATGGCTGATTCGTCGTTCCGTGAAAATCAATATGCTGTTGCCAGGGGATGGTATAACAGAGCCCTAAGTGTAAAAGGAGATGAACAATATCCAAAAGATCAAATTAAAGAAATAGAAAATAAAATTGCAGAAAGAATGGCCGGTCGTTCGGGTCAGCAATTTGAAGAAGATGTGCAAAAAGGAAATATGGCTTTTGAATCTAAAAGTTATAATGTAGCACGATTCTGGTATAAAAAAGCATTGGAATTAAGACCTGATAATGCAGAAGTAAAGGCTCGTTTAATTGAAATTGAGCAAGTACTTAAATAATAAATTCGTCCTTCAAAACTTTCAGTTTAGTTTTAAAAATGATTCTTTAACAGGATAATTTTAGCACGTATAATAGTGCTTAACAAAGTTTTTTTATCTGCCATTTATTTAAAAATCAATATCATATAGCTTAGTTTATTAACCGCTTAACGTTAGTAAAATTGTTTGTTTTAGCGTAATTATGCAACAACCCGATGATTACTTTTTCTATTTTTCGGGCAATTAAGTTTTCATGTGATGAAACCAAATTTGCGTATAGTTGAACATATCAGTGCTCTGTTGATATGTATTTTTTTATGTTCCATTGTCAATATCAGTAAAGCTGTCAATATCGAAGGCCATATTCAGGCGGTAAAGGGTTCAGTGGAAAGTGCTGTAATTCATAGTGTTATGGACGGTTGTCGTTTGGATATGCATACGGTAGATAGTAATGGAAAATACAAATTGAAACTTAATTACAATCATAAGTATGAACTGATTTTTGCATTAAAAGGTAGTTACTCTCAGAAGGTGATTATTGAAACTTTAATCCCGGATGAAATTTTATTGTCGAATGTTGAATTTCCACCAATTACCTTTGATATTAAATTATTTTCGGTTGCGGAAGGAATAAAATTGTCTTTTATCAATAATCCTCTACGAAAGTATTATTACAATCATAGATTAAATGATTTTGTGTCAGATATTTATTCGGATGATGAGGAGATTGATTCACAAATACAGGATGCAATTTCTCAAACGAATTATATTAGAACTGAAACTGAATTCCTATCTAAATTGCCGAAGTATGAATTGGCAAATCTTAAAAGAGAATATGAAAAAATTCTAAAAAAGGCAGGAATAATTTATGACAAAAATCCAACATTGCTGGCACTTGGCACGAACTCAAATTTGAATAATTTTTTACCTCGAAATAAAATCACCGGTTCGGTGAATACAGAATTAAACGAACTCATCAATATAATTTCTGCAACTAAAGAGTTGGATAAATTACATCCGGAAAATTTTAATGAATTGATAGAGGAAGGTGACATACGATTTAATAAAAATCAATACTTAACTGCCAGAATTTATTACAAAAGGGCACTCTCAATAGATCCAAACAACGCTTTTGTTCAGGGACAGTGTTTGTTATTGGATGAGTTAATTAAAAAGCAATTAACAAACGAGCAGTACATGAATCTGATTGCATTTGCTGATAATTCTTATAATGAAATGTTGTATAGTGTTGCGGCAGAAAAATATCGTTATGCACAAAATGTTAAACCAGGAGAAAATTATGCCAAAAACAGAATCGACAGAATTAAGGATATATTGGTTTCAGAGAATAAAAAAGCCGGGAAAAGCGAAAGCTATAAACAAACATTAAAAGAAGCAGAAACAATGTATCACAGGCAATTTTACGAAAAATCAATAGCCTCGTATAATCATGCATTAATTATAAAACCCGGAGATTCTTATTCTCAAAAGAAAATTGCAGAAATAAATATTGAAATGGAAAAACTTGCTGACAAACTTATGTACGAAAAGTTAATTATTTCAGCAAACAGGTTATATAAGAAAGATGAATACAAGCAGGCAATAAAGGAATATTTTTCAGCAAACGAAATAGTTCCCAACGATCATTATGCTTTGATTCGGATTAATGCATTAGAGCAAAAAATAAGACGTGAAGAGGAATTTGAAGATTTTATTTTTGAGGGGAATGAGCTTTTTGCAGCTGGAGAATACAATAAATCAAAAGAGAACTATATGCAGGCTTTAAGAATTAAACCTGAGGAAAGATATCCAAAAACCAGGATAAATGAAATTGACAAACTCGCCTTGTCTGAAACCATTGTAAACAAAACATTATTAACCGACAATCCTGATCCAACAGAAATAAGCAATGTGCTTTATAACTCAAATGAAAGTGAAAAAGAATTGGCTGGCAGAAAGAATAGCTCCCATGAAATCACCGAAGCTTCAGAATCGTCTTTTTCAAAAAAGGAATCGAAGAATATGGGTGTTGAGACCGAAACTGAAATTGAGAACATCTACGATCAGTATCTTATAATTGCAGATCAATTATTTGAAGAAAATAAATACATTGATTCACGAAACTGGTATTACAAAGCATGGGATGTTAAAAGAAATGAGAATTATCCAAAACAACGCATAGGCAATATAAATCAGATTTTAAAGAGTATTACCAAAAATCAGGCAGATAAAGAATATTTGCAATTTATTGATTTGGCAGATTCTACTTTCCGAAATAACCAGTATGCTGTGGCAAGAGGTTGGTATAACAGAGCTTTGGGGGTAAAAGCTAACGAGCAGTATCCCAGGGACCAGCTTTTGGAAATTGAAAACAAAATTACGGAAAGAATGGCCGGACAATCGGGGCAGCAATTTGAAGATGACCTTAAAAAGGCTAACACTGCATTTAAATCAAAAAACTACAATGTTGCCCGTTTCTGGTATAAAAAGGCGCTGGAATTAAGACCTGATAATTCGATGATTAAAGATAAACTCTTTCAAATTGAGCAAATTATTCAGAATTAGAAATTTCTGCCCGGAAAAATTAGAATCCCTGGATTACCATTTTACGTCGTTTTCGAATTAAATCGTGAAGTTCAATAACCATGTTTTTATTAACTTGTTCTGCCATAGGAACAACAAATTCTTCCGTTTCATCCAGATATTGAGAGATTTTTGAATCTGTAAAAATTGTACGGTTGATATCAGTTAGGTTACTGATTCTATCCGCCGATTTGAGGATTTTCGCATTTTTTGAACCGGTTTCCAAAATTCGTTTAAGATAAGTGGCTTTTAATTCATCTTCTTTTCTTGTTAGTTCCAAAACCAAACTTGTAACTTGCTCTCCTTCTGAATCTATATTCTTTAAAATCGATTTATCAGTAGAAGGAATATCTTCAAATAAATCATGTACCAGGGAAGCTTTTAGTAAAACAGAATTTTCGAAGTATTTGTAATCCAGCAGAATTCCCAATGTTGCAAAGGCGTGTCTGAATTGATTGCCACCTACATGTCTTGCGTAACCGATTAAGGCTGTCGCTTTAATAATATATGGTGCTAATACGAGTGCTTTAAGTTTTTCTTCTGAAGTCATAGGTGTAGATTAAAAATATAAATTTATGAAATTAAAAACTCCCACCGTAGCAGGAGTTTTTAGTCTTTAACTTAGAAAGAAATCAAAGGATTCAGATAATCTCTTCAAAATTTCTCTGAATACATTTTAACATTTCAATATCGATATGTCCGGAATATATCCTGATAACATCGGTTATCTCTGAATTTAATATTATTGAACCCCGGGCTGCATCAAAAATCGGGCATTTAGTATTATTACGAATATTTGATAATACCTGAATATATTTTTCCTCATTTATCAATTTAGGTAATGCTACATACGCTGTATTTTCCTGCATATGTTCCATATATAAGCCAGGCGCTAACTCTTCAAGACTAAAACATTTGTTGGTGCGAATAATTGCGCTCTCTTTTAATTTTGCCTTTTTTGCAAACTCAACACCTTGTTTAACAAAACATTCCTGAAGTTTTGATATCATCTTATAATCAGGAAAATTTTTAATACGGATAGCAGGATAGTGGTTTGATTTGAATTGTAGCACAGAAAATGCAACATTAAGGCCATCCATGCACGACAAGGTTATTAGTTTGGCAAACCTCAAAACCTCTTCCAGTGAATAATAATGTGCAGTAAAAAGAAAGAGTGAATTTGGTTTTGTTGGCATGTTAAACGGGGCAACTCCGTAATAATTTGAATAGGGTTTATCAGCCTCTGCTACCACGGTATGCGGCATTATATTTTCTGTAATCGGGGCCATCGATTCCTTTTTTATGATTGCTCCGTTTGCCTGTATTAAAGTAAGTGTTTCCATGGTGAAATATTTAATTATTCTTTAGATGCTGTTTTATTGATTATACTTTCGTTTGAGGTGATATGTTTCCAAATCTATTCTTAATTTTTTATGTTTTACAGTATTGTTTTTAAATGTATTAATGAACAAAAGTTATATTTTTTACTATCCAATTAACAAATGATTGTATCAGTTTTTAAATCATTTTATTCAAAAATGAATGTTTGTAATTCTTTTAGATGAAGTTGTTTTTTGATTGTATAGATATCATTTAGAATTTCTGTAACTGATTATTAGTGAATATTTTAATTAAAATAGTTTTATTTTATTTTTTGAAATGGCTGTTAATTTATAATGAATATAAGTTATGAACACGATAATAATTGCAGCTAAATGTTTATTATTACGTTCCTAAACCGACAGATTGTTTCAATTTTGAAAATTTACATAAAAAGATAAAGGAAAATGAAAAAACAAATCGTATTAGTTTTTCTATTGATCACAAGTTTTACAGTTTTTGCTCAAACAGAAATCGAAAAGGGGCTTGATGCAATTAACGAAGAAGTGGTAAAAGGGCAGTTGGAGTTTCTTGCTTCAGACTGGACTGAGGGAAGGGCTGTTGGAACAAAAGGTGCTTATATGGCAGCAGATTATTTAGCATCGATGTTTAAAGTTTACGGAATAAAGCCCTTTGGTGATAAACATACGCCTCAAATGACAAGAAGAATGTGGATGTCGGGAATACGCCCTAAAACAGAAACTTCATATTATCAGAATTTCAGTTTAATACAATATGAACCCGGAGATGTTCAGACATTTTCAGTTATTTCAAAAGGTTCAGAAGGAGAAAAACAGGTTGAATTTGGTTACCAGACTGATTTTAGTGTTCGAACAGGTGCAGTAGCACAATCTGCAAAAGCTCCTGTTGTATTTATTGGTTATGGTTTTACGGATGAAGAAAACGGTTATGACGATTTGAAAAAAGTTGATTTATCAGGAAAAATAGCAGTTGTTTTGTCTGGATTCCCGGGACATAAGGACACCGCATCAGTGGCTTATAAAAAATTCGCTCCACAGGGAAGGTATGCAACATATTATCTTGAACGTAACAAAAGAAGAAACCTGGAGAAAACGGGAGCAGCTGCAATTATTATGATGAATTTGGATTCAGATCCTATGTTGTCCTGGGCACAAAACCAGATTTATCCGGTAAAAGGAAGCCACTATGAAGCAGATAAACCACTCGGTTCGTATTATAATACTTCCATGTCAATGCCCACGGATACATTGAGTTCAAACATGCCAATATATACTGTTACTCCTCGTTTAGCAAATGAAATATTAATGGGAACAGGAGTTAATATTGCAGATTTTGAAAAGAAGGTTGCTCAGGAAATGAAACCGGATTCGAAAGTGCTTGAAGGAAAAATGATTGCTTACAAAACAACAGTAAATTCAGAAATTGTTAAAGCACGAAATGTACTTGGTTATATTGAAGGTGAAAACAAAGATGAGTTTATTGTGGTTGGAGGGCATTATGACCATTTGGGTAAATGGGATGGATATATATGGAATGGTGCAGATGACAATGCTTCGGGAACTGTTGGTGTAATGACCATTGCAAAAGCTTTTGTGGCCACCGGTAAAAAACCTGAAAAATCCGTAATTTTTGCTGCCTGGACCGGTGAGGAAAAAGGTTTATTTGGCTCAAAATACTTTGTTCAGCAAGCGCAAAAAAATGATTTAAATGTAGTTTTAAATCTTAATTACGATATGATTGCAAGGAATCCTGAAAACGACTCATTGGGAAATATGGCACATATGAATTATACTAAAGCCAATTATAACATTGCCGAAGCTACGACCCGGAATATTGCGGATTACAATATTAACCTTGATTTGGATTTACGTCCATCCGAAAATCCGCGGGGAGGTAGCGACCATGCACCTTTTGCTGAAGTGGGAATTCCTATTTTTTACTTTATGGCTGCTATGCACGAAGATTATCATCAACCTTCCGATGAATTGAGTAAAATTAACTGGGAGAAAATGACCAATATTATCCGCCTCGGATTCCTTAATACATGGGAATTTGCTAATAGCGACGAGTTTTTGAAAGTAGAAGATAAAGAAAATATAACCACCCCTAATCCATAAAAGGATAAGGCTGTTTTCAGAAAAATGATAATTTCTGAAAACAGCCTTATCTTATTTGGTATTTTGAATTCAAAGCTCCCCAAACCATATCAATATCTATCCTTAATTTTTCAGTGCGTTTTAAATCTGAATCCATTTTTGTGTCTAAATGCTTAGTGTTTAGATTGTTTCGCGGGATTTTGAAAAATTTTTATACCTTTACCTCATTGAAGATAACAGGCAGTTAAATTAAAATTGCCGATTTACTAATTTACAAACCCAATATTATGAAACCAAAAAGCAAATCAATCTTGTTTTTGGCACTTGCTATTGGTATGGCAGGATTCTTTAACACAAGAGCCGAAAACATTTCAAAAAGTCAGAACCTTACTGACATCTCAGAATCTGAAAAAATTATTGGCGGATACCTTCCTTATTACAGAATGAATAAGGTTAATTCGGAAATTTTCGATTATCTGACACACGTTTATTATTTTGCTGTTGGACCCAGTGCAAACGGAGAATTAGGTAAAACTGATCCATTTCAGGGATTCTTAACGGTCGATAAAATTTCGTATGTGAGCAGGGATATTGATACACTAAGAGCCTGGAGAGGAACAAAACCGGTTAAAATATTCCTTGTTGTTGGCGGATGGGAATTATCAGATTTTTTTGATGAGGCAGCTGCCGATCCAACTTCCAGGGCAAACCTGGTATCAAACATTAAAAATTTCTGCTTGGAGCATCAAATTGATGGTGTTGATTTGGATTGGGAAGCATACAACGGTCCGGTGGATGAAACCAATTATGGTTTGTTGGTTTCCGAACTGAGAGAAGCTTTTAACGGCACAGAATTACAAATTTCAGCAACAGTAAATCCAAAATATTACAACCTGGCAAATAAGCTTACCGGAGTGGATTTTTTGCAAATTATGTCCTATGGAAGTTATTTTGATGGAAACACACAAGTTTCAATATCTCAGTTAGAGGAGTGGACCAATGGCTGGAATGACAATGGATGGGATAAATCAAAACTGGTTATTGGCTTACCGGCGTTTGCCAAAACACCCGATGATAACTCTGCCTTGATTTATAATGAGCTTATTGGATTTTTTACGCTTGATGAGCAAACAGATTTAGTTCAACATGATGGAAAAATGTACTACTTCAACAATATTGAAACTGTAAATCAAAAAACCCAATTTATGATGAATCAGGATTTAGGGGGTGTTATGATTTGGGAAATCGGACAGGATGTTTCACCTTCTCAAACTAAATCTTTGGTTCGAAATATTCACGAAACTTTGCACACAACACTTTCATCCGAAGAGATTAGTTTAGATAAAAGTCCATTTAAACTGTATCCTAATCCGGCAAGTGAAAAAATATGTTTGGAATTTGATATTAATGAACCATCTGAAATTAAAGCGTTTATTACAAATATTTCCGGACAGGTAGTATGGAGAAATGACGAATACAGATTGGCAGGAAAACATAAGATTTTTATAAATATTAGCGAGTTTTCAAATGGTTATTACCTCCTTAATTGGTTCAATGGAAACGATAAAATGCAGGGTAGTTTTATAAAAACAAAGTAGTATTACTTTGTTTTACCAAAAATACAAACAGGTTAAATTATACAGAAGAAAGCCATAAAAATTGATAAGGAATTAGTTGATTGCTTTCTAATTTTGCACCGGATATTAAATCTATAACTTCCTTTTTGAAAGAAAATGACTTAATATCCGGAATTAAATTTACGATTAAAATAATTTCTTCTCCGTTATCAGCAGTGCGTTTTAGACCAAATATTTCATTTCCAAAGTCTAAAATCTCCTGTTTGGAATTGGGATGAAAAGCGGCATGTTTTTTCCGGATTGAAATCAGTTTTTGTAATGTTTTAAATACCTTTTGCTGCGGTGTATCAGAATTTAATATTGCCACCAGTTCTTCCAGCTTCCATTTTCTTCGATTGATAGTTCTGTTCTGTTTGGTTAGCTCAACTCCTTCATAATAATTTGGTGTTGCTGTTAAACTGTGAATATAAAAAGCAGGGACACCGGCAAAACTCATCATCACGACCTGTGATGCCAGAAAACGTTCAACCTGAAATTTATCTTCTCCTTTATTAGTTCCTTTTAAGGCATCAAAATAGGTAATATTCAATTCGTACGGACTTTGGCTACCATCTGGATTTGACTTGTAATTAACTTTGCCACCAAATTTTTGCATGTTGTCAACCAGCTCACTTTTTTCATTTTCAGGTAATAATCCTTCCAATGGACGAACCCCAATTCCATCGTGCGATGCTGTAAAATTGAAATAAGTTTTATCACCCGATAAAGCGGGCAGACTTTTAGCCCAATCATTTAAATAGGATGAATTTCCGGTATGTAATGCATGTAATAAAAGGGGAGGCAGACTAAACTGGTATACCATGTGCGCTTCATCTCCATTACCAAAATAACTCAGGTTTTCTTTGTTGGGTACATTGGTTTCAGTTAAAATAATTATTTGGGGATTAATATATTCAGCAACATCGCGCATTAATTTTACAACCTCATGTGTTTCAGGTAAATGTAAGCAGCTTGTTCCTGTAGTTTTCCATAAAAAAGCAATTGCATCTAATCGAATAATTCTTACACCTCTTGAAATATATTCCAAAAGAATATCCATCATTTCAATTAATAACTCAGGATTTTCAAAGTCCAGATCTACCTGATCAGCACTAAAAGTTGTCCAAACATGTTTTGTTCCCACGGCAGTTTCGAATGGCGTCAAAAGTGGATGGCTTCGCGGGCGAACTACCTGGGTTAGATCCGTTTTTGGATTCTCGGTGCGTATAAAATCTTTTCCATAGCCATTTTGTTGAACAAAATTTTGAACCCATTCACTTTTGCTTGAGACATGATTTATTACCAGGTCGGCCATTAAATCGAAGGATTGATTTAATTCAGCAATATCATCCCAGTTGCCAAGTTCAGGGTTAACTTTTCTGAAATCAACTACAGAAAAACCATCATCGCTGCTGTATGGAAAAAAAGGTAAAATATGAACAATTGAAATTTGCTCTTTTAGATTTTTATTTAGAAATATATTTAGTGTTTTTAATGGTTTTTCATCCAGCTCTTTAATACTGTCTCCGTAGCTTATCAGAATTATGTCTTGCTCATCCCATTTTTCACCTTCCTGTAAAAGCTTTGAAAATCCTGAAATAGTTTTCTTTAGTGAATTTAAAATTTCTACAGAATAATTCTCTTTATATATAAACCGAAGTCGTTTTTCGAGTTTTGCAATAAAATCAGAATCTGTTATTTCCATCAATCAGTAAAATGTGTTTGGTAAAATTAAAAAGCATCCTAAATAATGTTATTGTCCTCTTCAACAATCTGATAAAACTCTTCAAGGATTTCAGGAAAAGCACTTCTTACGCGCTTCCAACTTGGCATCAGCGGCAGATTATCCGGATCATTTAAATAGTCGATTCCGGACTGATAAACATTCTTGACAAAAAGTTCTATTACTTCTTCTTCTTCATGGAAATCGTAGGACAATCCATTCATTGATGCATCCGCTTTATAAAGCTCCGAAAATTCGAGTGCAATTCGCCAGTATGTTGCTTTTAAAGTCCTGAAGAACTCGGGACTGAATGTAACTCCGTCTGTTGCCAATTTTGCAAAAATTGCTCTTGAAACATCCCTGCTCATTTTTGATAATCCTCTTTCGGCATCTTCCGCAGAAAGTGATTGATGTTTATGATCGTATCTGTCAGCAATTTCAACCTGACAAATTCTGTTTAAAGTGTTGTTACGTTCAACTTCAGAGAGTATACCTATTTCAAGGCCCCAGTCGTAAGGAATTCTGATTGTCTTAATAACATCGGCACGCATTGAAAATTCACCTGCAAGCGGATAACGAAAACTATCCAGATATTCAAGATACGGATGGAATCCGATTAGTTTTTTTAATGTTCTTACAAGCGGAGTAACCAATAACCTGACTGCACGGCCATGCATTTTTTTGTCATCGGTTCTGAAATAGTACCCTTTACAATATTTAAAATTAAAAGAGGGATCAACAACCGGATATACAAGCCTGGCAAGCATTTCGCGGTTATAAGTTACAATATCAGCATCGTGCAAGGCAATAGCTTCCGATTTGCCGGAAGCAATCATATAACCAAAACAGAACCAAACGTTTCGTCCTTTTCCCGGTATTGAGGTATCGATATTTTTAGAGGCAAGTTTTTGTTTTAACTCCTGCATTCTGGGGCCATCGTTCCATAAAATACGGGTATGTTGCGGCAGCACTGAAAAAAACTCCAACGCATTTTTATATTCCCAATCGTCTGCTTGATCCAGACCAATTACTATTTCATTTAAATAGGGGATATCCTTAAGTATATTTACAATGTCCTTTAATGCCTGTTTAGACAACTCGGAATACAAAGATGGAATAATTAATCCAACAGGCCGGTGTTGTCCAAAACGTATCAGTCTCTGCTCCAGTTCTTCGTATGGCCGGGCTCTTAAATTATGTAATGTTGCCACAAATCCGTTTTGATAAAAATCTCCCATTGTAAATCTTTAAGTTATAATTGAATCTTTGTCAGGGTGTATTTTTTAAAGATATAAAATCATTTCAATATTATATGAGGTGCTTTAACAATAAAAGGCTAATTAACCTTTATGTAAGAAACTTAATTACAAGGTTCGCATAAACATATTCAGGATTAGCGGCTTTAATTTATCCACAATAATTTTATGATCAAGGTTCTCTTTTAAAGTTCTTAAATTGTGATAAACTATTTTATTACGATAAGCAATATCAGTGAGTAATTCATAGGCTGAATCAACAAGTTCCTGAGTTATTTTGCTATTGTCGATTGCCGGTAATGCAAATCCGATTTTTTCTATCTCTTCTTTATATACCTCGTATTTGTTGATGACAACCGGTAATCCCATTGATATCATTTCAAGTAAATTATTTCCGAATCCTTCAACCTCACTAAAATATGTTCCCAACCCTCCATGAGCTGCAATAATTGATGGAATTTCGGCAAAATTGTAAAACTTTTTATCAACTATTATATCTCGGTGCGAAAGGATGATATTCTCACCAAAAATAAGAAGAACATTACAGTCAGGATTATTTTTACAGGCTTCCTCGTAGTAGTCATTAAGGTCCTGTAAATACTTATTTTGTTCATCTCCCGAATGCCCGCTAACTATAATCGCAACACATTTTTTGTTTTTATCCAGTTTGAATTTTTTTTCCAATTCGAATGCCAAATCAATAGCCAGTTCAATTTTCTTCCTGGGAACAACTCTTGTATGCTGTAAAAGAATAACCGTATCATTCAGGGTAAAACCTTTGCTTTCCAATTGAGATTCAAGCCCAATATCTTTAAAAAACGAATTATTATATGAATCCTGAGGAGGAGAAATAATTTCACTGGTAATATTTTCTGCATGTTCCCAGTTCCACGGAATATCGCTGGTATTTGGAACAACAGTTGTACGATGCTCAAAAAATCTATCCAGTTTATTGTTATTGTATTGTCCAAAAACCTTTTTACCTAAAGCAATTTGCTGATTATTGATAAAAGCTATTGAATCGACAAAAGTACCAGGCAAATATTTCAGGTATTTTTGAATTACCTTATTGGGATTTGAAAATATACTTCTTTCAAAATAAGAATCGTGCCACCAAACCATTAGTTTAGGCCATATTATTCCTTGATTTCTGAGCTCCTCAATGTAATATCCCAAACCCACCGCGGTAATAAAATTATACGGGTGTGAAGTATTGTGAGCAATTATCAAATCGATGTAATTATCGTCCACCCATTTTTTTATGACATTTTTAGCATACAGTGCACTTTCATGAATCAGTTCATCGAGGCAGTTCATTTCATCTTCGTTCTGATTATTAAAATTGCGAAGAATAAATTTATGCTCTTCACTTTTATGCCAAAACACTTCATCAGTTTGAGCATTAAAACGTGGAGATGAATGCGCTGCCAGAAAGAAAAAGTTTCCAATGTTAATTTTCAGGTGTTTAGACATTGCTTTTACCGTTTGGTCGATAACAATTGAAACACCATCATTTTTACCGATCAGTGAATGAATAATTCCTATTCTTATTTCGTTGAGTTTCATAAAATTTCAAAAAGTTGATTTAAGTCGTTAATAATATAATCGGGAGATATTCCTTTTACTCTTACATCGTTTTCTCTTGTTCTGAGTGAACGTTTATCCCCGGAAAATAACACGGTTTTTAATCCGTTTTTTGTAGCAGTATACACATCATTTAGCATATCGTTTCCAACAAAAACGGCTTCTTCAGGTTCGATTGAATACTTGTTCTTCAGCTGGCTTTTTATTTTTGTAAATAAAACTGTGTCTGGTTTTGCACGTAATTCTTTGAATGAATACACGGAAATGTCCGGATCAAATCCTTCAATTTCCTGTTGGTTTGAAATTTTGCCGGTTAAAAAATAGTTCATGATAACAGGCGTATAAAACTGGGCATTTGAAACAATTCCCAAAGGAATATTCATGTCTTTCAATTTGTTCAGAACCTCCCTCATACCGGGCATTGGATAAACCCTGTTGCTTAGTATTTCAAAAGAAAATATAATATCAGTTAAACTAATGTTTTCCGAAATTTTAAGTATTCCTTTTTTTTCACTTTCCAGAAACATTTCTTTCCAAACTTTAAAAATATCTATATCGGGGTAGGGGTGCCCTTTTTTCCTTAATTCTTCCTGATTTGATTTTATTTTAGCCGGAAGCTGCTCTAATAAAAAAGCACATCTTTCAGGAGTTATTTCTTTTTCTGAATAACCACCGGCAACCAATGCTTTCCTCATATTTTCATCCAGCATGGTGGCCTGGTCAATATCGCCTGATGAAGAGATTATTAAAGTCCCGTAAATATCGAATATTACTGCCTTTACGGAATTGTCCTTTTTTATTTTGGGAGCCAGTCGGGTAGGTATCGGTTTTAGTACCTCTAAATTATCCAACCAGTATTTTATATCGTTTTTGAAGTTTATTGCCATACCCTTTTAACGAATACTTACTGTTAATTACTGTTTTGTTTATCTCTATCATTTGAGTACTTACCTTTTTAAACAAAGAACTGAAAACGGGATTTTGATTAAAAATGTCATCTTTTTCTATCAGTTTATTGTTAACATCCGAGATAATCTTCATTTGTATTTCCATACCAAAATCTTTGAAATCGCCTTTAAGTCCTTTAACCTGAACGGTTTTGTACAATGCAGGAAAATAAAACCCATCGTCACGAAAATCTTTTGAAATAAAATCAATATCCCGCCCAACTACAGGAGTATTTAATAACCATG
The DNA here is from genome assembly GCA_913063265.1 of uncultured Prolixibacteraceae bacterium. Classification (GTDB taxonomy): domain Bacteria; phylum Bacteroidota; class Bacteroidia; order Bacteroidales; family Prolixibacteraceae; genus Draconibacterium. Next base: position 54,045 of record CAJXZG010000001.1, read on the forward strand.
GTTCAAGGTAAACCATACCAAAGCCCTCTTTGTAACTTGTTGTTATACAGTAATCGCTTCCAATTAAAAGTTCCTCGAAATTGACCTTTGTGCCGGCTTCGAATACTATATTTATTCTTTCTTTATCGCAGAATTGTAACCATTTTTTGTACAATTCAATTTCAACTGGATTTTGTGGAGGTTGTGTTACAACAAAGTTGGCAACATCAGAGAAAAGTACTGCCAATAAAATGAACTCTCCAATATTTTTTCGCTGTATAACTCTTACCGGGTAAGTAACCAGTAATTTCCTGGTATCAAGCTTTAGTTTTTGACATATATTTTGTTTTGCACTTTGCTTATCGTCGATATCTAATCTGGCTGAAAAAGTTACCGGATTAGGCAACCATTCAATCCTTTTTTCTGCAACCCCGTATGTAATAAGGCGCTTAAAATCAAAAGAATTAAGAACTCCGTAATTGTAGTTTTTAATTTTTGGGTACAAGACTTCATCTAACTTTTGCCAAAAGTTTCCTTCGATTATGTCTTTTAAAAACTGAAGATTTGACGGACGATCTTCAGCAAAATCGTGAGCATGATTAAAAACTTTATATCCTTCTTTTGCCAACAAGTAAACAGCATAGGTAACTATTGGGTTTTTTCCCAGATTCAAATTGTGAAAATGCAAAATTGTATTATCATTCAGGTGCTTTTTGATTGAAGAATGAATTTTATATAATAGCTCCCTGGCTTCCTGATCCGGGTATTTACGGTTTTCGAGATAATTAAGTTCAGGAATGATTACAAGTTTAGCTCCCAACTGTGTAATGTCATCCGGATTTGTTGCATTGCCAACCAAGACTGTGATTTCATTTCCTAGTAAACTTTTGATTTGCGATTCAATAATTCTGGTAACACCACCGGGATTTAAATGACTATGGGCAATTACAATTTGCATACAATATATTTTAATATAAAAATAGAAAATGATTAGGAGTTTGCTTTTTAGAACGCTTATAATTTAAAAGTTTAACTTAAAACTAAAATGAATGCTGATTGAAAGAGGTATATTTTAATTTCAGACAATTTTATCCTTTCTTTGCAAAAAATTAGTAGCGATGGCAAAAAAACGTGTAAATGTTGTAACAATGGGATGTTCTAAAAACCTTGTCGATTCAGAGGTTTTACTGAACCAACTGGAGAAGGGTAAATTTGAAGTAGTGCACGATTCCAACGAAACAAATTTTGATGCGGTTTTTGTAAATACCTGTGGTTTTATTCACGATGCAAAGCAAGAATCAATTGATATGATTCTTGATTATGCAGAATTAAAAAAACGTGGTGAAATAAAAAATCTTTACGTTATGGGATGCCTGTCGGAACGATATCAAAATGAATTGGAAAAAGAATTACCTGAAGTGGATAAATACTTTGGAAAATTTGATATGAAAGCCATGGTTACTGAATTAAAAGCGGCGTACTATCCCGAGAAAATTTATGAACGAAAAATAACTACACCATCACATTTTGCCTATTTAAAAATTTCTGAAGGTTGTAACCGTTCCTGTTCTTTTTGTGCTATTCCAAAAATGACCGGAAGACATAAATCCAGAACCATTGAAAGCCTGGTAATGGAGGCAAAATACCTGGCAAAAAATGGAGTCCGCGAAATACTGTTAATTGCTCAGGAATTGTCGTATTACGGAATTGATATTTATGGTAAAAGCCGCCTGGTGGATTTGGTAAATGCAATCTCTGAAATTGAAGGAATTGAATGGATTCGACTACATTATTTATACCCCACAAAATTCCCATACGATATTTTACCAGTGATGAGAGAAAACCCTAAAGTTTGCAAATATCTGGATATGCCTTTGCAACACATTGCCAATCCTGTTTTAAAAAACATGTTACGTCATGTAACCCGCGAAGAGACTGAAAAATTAATAACACGAATAAAGGATGAGGTTCCCGGAGTAATTCTGAGAACTACAATGCTGGTGGGTTTTCCGGGAGAAACTGAAGAAGATTTTGAAGAACTAAAACAGTTTATTCTTGATACAAAGTTTGAGCGTTTGGGTGTTTTTCCATACTCAAATGAAGAAGGTACTTATGCTTACAATAATTTCAAGGATGAACTTTCTGATGAAGAGAAACAGGAGCGAGCCAATGAAATTATGGAGGTTCAGCAACAAATTTCAGCCGATTTAAATCAGCAGAAAATTGGCAAAAAGTTTAAGGTAATTATCGATGGACAGGAAGGCGATTTTTATGTTGGCCGCACCGAATACGATTCACCGGAAGTGGATGGAGAAGTTCTGATAAACACTGACAAAACGCTTAAAAAAGGCGATTTTGTGCACGTTGAAATAACAGGTGCTGAGGATTATGATTTGTATGGAAAAGTAGTTTAAAAGCAAAAACCATTATTGTTTCTAAACAGCTTCTCTTTGGTTTTCTTCCAATTGAAATTGTTTTTTTCTGAATTCTTTTATTGCTCTTTTTTCCAACTTTTCGATAGCATCTTTAAAAGTGTGCAAATTACGATATGATTTTACAATTTTAATATTTGGCTCGGGCATATCTAAAAGTTCTAAGGAAACCGGCCCGTTTTTCTTGATGCCCTTTTTATAGATTTCTCCATTTAGCGGATTAAAACTAAAATCCTTACAAATTGCAAGTACAAACTCCAGGTTTGATTTGTCGAATTTTACCTCGTAAAACCGCGCGTAAATAGCGTATACTTTTTCATTTGGTAATCCGTAGAAATAAACAGGTAACGAGGTTGGCAAACAAGAATTTTGAGATTTAGACAGAAACTTAACTAACGACTCCATATTTTTTTGCTTTAAAAATGAATGATAAAATTAGAGCTTATTAAGTTTCTATTTGTTAAGCATTGATTAATTGTTAATTAAGTTACAATAACGCTCATAGTACAGACTCTCTTTTAGAGGATTCAAACTAAAGAATTCCTGAAATTTTAATTTAGTTGCTTGAAATCTGTCATCCTAAAAATATTTGACTGCCTTTAGGATGATTTTAGAATAACAAATTACAGGAATTTATTCATATCGTAAAGCTTCAACAGGATTACGGACTGCAGCTTTATACGATTGAAACGACACCGTTAATATTGCAATTGTTAAAGCAAGAATTCCTGCAAGAGCAAATATCCACCAATTCAAACTTGTCTTATATGCAAAATTCTGTAACCACTGGTTCATGGTGTACCAGGCAATGGGTGTTGCCAAAACAAATGAAATGATTACCCATTGCATAAAGTCTTTATTAAGCAAGGCCATAATTTGGGTAGTTTTCGAACCATTCACCTTTCGAATTCCAATTTCTTTTCGTTTTCTTTCGATAGCAAAAACCGATAAACCAAATAGCCCGATACAAGCAATAAATATGGCAACAAAAGAAAAATAACTAAACAATCCTGAAATTCTTTTTTCATCGTTATACATGTTTTCCAGTCTTTGATCAAAAAATCCTATTTCGCAATTTGTATCAGGAATGATATCCAACCACTTTTTGTTAATTGTTGCCAGTGTCTCTGCAAAATTATCGGGTCGAACACGCATAATCAAAACATCAGGATTTTGAGCCAATGGCACCATTACCATGGGCTCAATACCGTTTCTTAGCGATTCGAAATGAAAATTTTTAGCAACTCCAACAATTGAAGCCTTATCTTCCCCTCCGTTTCTTCCAAAAAACTTTCCAATTGGTTCCTGCATTTTCATTCTTTTTAGCGCTTCCTCATTTAATATTACTTCCCTCGGAAAATTTCTTTCCTCATTTTGCATATTGTCAAATACCGGGGCAAAACTTCTTCCTTCGGTTAATTTTATTCCCAGGGTTTCATAGTAATTTCGGTCAACTCTCATAATACAAATCAAAACTCTGTTTTCCGGATCTTTTCCCTGCCAGTCATATCCCCAGGATGAATTTCCTCCCCAGAATGGTAATTTATCAGCTTTGGTAAGATTTACAACGCCGCTTATATTTTTAAATTCTTCGGAAAGAGCATCGTGTTTGGTTTTTGTTGATTCATCAAGATATATATAAATAAGGTTATCCTGGTTATAACCCAGGTCGTAGTTATTTATGTATTTTAGCTGTGAACTTACGGCAATTGTGCAAATCACAAGAACAATTGACAGCGTAAACTGAATAACTACCAACAGGCTTCGAAAACTTAACCGGCTGCCGTTTCCTTTCATTGCCTTTTTTAAAACCCTTACCGGAGCAAAGGACGAAATATAAAGTGATGGATATGCGACTGATAATACAAGTATTGTTACAAGCATTATTACAAGCATAAAAATAAGGTACTTATTCCCAAGTAATGCCAAACTTACGGTTTTTCCGGAGAGTTGATTAAATAATGGTGTAAATGCCAAAACTAAAACAACACTCAATAAAATACTTATAAAAATCATTAATCCTTTTTCATGAAAAAACTGGTTGGTAAGACTCAGTTTGTTTGCACCCAGAACTTTACGAATTCCAACTTCAGGACGTCGTGTTTCGGAACTTGCAGTTGATGAATTTACAAAGTTTATAGAGGCAATTAATACTATAATAAAGGCAATAGCCAGGAACTGGTATATATATTGAATTTGATTGTTCTTGTCGGAGAAATTATATAAACGCATTTTTGAATAGGGAAAAAGAAAAAGTGAGGTATTCTCCTGTCCTTTTTCCTTTAATAGACCGGTTATTTTATTTTCCAACTCTTGCGGATTAGTCCCTTTTGCCAACAACAAACTTGTATAAGGCCAGTTATTTCCCCAACGGGTTAAATCGGCTCCTATTTTCTCGGCAACTTTTATGGAAGCCAAAATGTCGAAATTAATTGTAGAATTTTTTTCAGGACATGCAATAACTGCACCCACCGTAAACTCATAAGATCCATAAACGGTTAAAACTTTTCCAATTGGCGATTCATCTTTAAAAAACAGATCGACTACTTTGGGTGTAATCATTATCTGGTCTGGAGAATGCAGTGCCTTTGCATCACCCTCCAGAATTTCGAAAGAAAAAATACTGGTAAAAGCAGTATCTGCCAAAAGTAACCCTATATCTTTAAATTCAGTGGTTTGATATTTAACCGGCTGGCCGCCTAATTGGGTGTATGTGCTTGCATTTAAAACTTCCGGGTAATTTGTTTTTAATTCATTTGAAAGCGGAAAGGGTGTACATCCCGTGTGTAAATCCTGGCCATCGGAATAAACCTGATGTTCATAAACCTGGTAAATTTGACTAAGGTTTTTATGATATTTATCAAAATTAAGTTCATCTACCACCCAAAACAGTATTAGTGTAGAAACAGCAATACCTAAAGCCACACCGGCTATATTCAAAAAAGAGAAAAATTTATTTTTCAGGATATTTCTCCATCCTAATTTTAGGTTTCGTTTAAATGTTGACATGTTGAAAGTTTTACGATAGTTTTCTGTTTAATTTTTCGGTTTTATAGAACTACTTCTCCTATTTCTTTTTTTATTTCCTCGGTAATCACCATTCCATCAAAAAGGTTAATAACACGATGTGCATATTCAGAATCGCGCAAAGAGTGCGTTACCATAACAATTGTTGTTCCCTCCTGATTTAATTCGGACAGGAGGTTCATTACCTCCCTGCCATTTTTGGAATCAAGGTTTCCTGTAGGTTCATCTGCAAGAATTAATTTAGGATTTGCAACAACGGCGCGGGCAATAGCAACCCTTTGTTGCTGGCCTCCTGATAATTGCTGAGGAAAATGCTTTTTACGGTGACTGATTTTCATCCTGTCCAAAACTTTTTCGACCATTTCTTTCCTCTCCCTGTTTTTGAGTTTCAGATAGATTAGGGGCAGTTCAACATTTTCATAAACATTTAACTCATCAATCAAATTAAAACTTTGGAAAACAAAACCTATATTTCCTTTTCGAAGTAACGTTCTGTTACGTTCTTTTAACCGGCCAACCTCCTTCCCGTCAAAATAATATTCACCGCCACTTGGATTGTCCAGCAGTCCGATAATATTTAAAAGAGTTGATTTTCCGCATCCTGATGGTCCCATAACAGCGACAAACTCGTTTCTTTTAACATGAATATTTGCATTGCATAAGGCTTTGGTTTCTATTTCATCTGTACGAAATATTTTACTTAGTTCGACGGTTTTAATCATGTTTTCCAGGTTTTTTGTTAATTGATTGAATTATTTGACTTTACAGATAAAGACGATACAATTAATCATAAGTTACATTTTTGGAATGATTTTATTTTCAGTATTTTAATATCCTATTGATATAAGAAACAAACAAAAACTATTTTTAAGGTGTATAGGTTCGTAAAAGCTGTTAAATTTGCGCCGGATTTTTAGAAAGGTATAATTATGAGAATAGAATACGATATTAAACTGGGATTTAAAGATGTGATGTTCAGGCCAAAACGTTCTACATTAAAAAGCCGTTCTTTGGTAAGCCTGGAACGTACGTTTAAATTTATGCACACCGGACAATCCTGGACAGGAATTCCAATTATGGCTGCAAACATGGATACTGTAGGTACCTTCGAGATGGCGAAGGCATTAAGCGGGAAGAAGTTGTTTACGGCCCTGCATAAGCACTATTCCATTGAGGAATGGAGCAGCTTTATGAAAAGTGCTCCGGACGGTATCGAAAACTATGTTGCTTTAAGCACAGGAACAGGACCGATGGACACCGAAAAGATTAGCGAAATTTTTAAACAAAATCCAAAACTCAGGTTTTTGTGTATTGATGTAGCCAATGGCTATTCAGAGCATTTTGTTCATTATGTGCAGGAATCTCGGGAAAGATTTCCTGACAAGGTAATTATGGCAGGGAATGTTGTTACCGGAGAAATGGTCGAAGAACTTTTACTGGCCGGAGCCGATATTATTAAAGTAGGAATTGGGCCCGGTTCAGTTTGTACAACCCGCGTAAAAACAGGAGTTGGTTATCCACAGCTTTCTGCGGTAATAGAATGTGCAGATGCTGCCCATGGTTTGGGAGGACAAATAATAAGTGATGGTGGCCATGTTATTCCCGGTGATGTTTCAAAAGCTTTTGGCGGAGGGGCTGATTTTGTAATGTTGGGCGGAATGTTGGCCGGGCACAACGAAAGTGGGGGAGAAACCGTTGAACGTGGTGGAAAAAAATACCGCCAGTTTTATGGAATGAGTTCTGCCACAGCTATGGATAAACATGTTGGCGGTGTTGCAAATTATCGTGCAAGCGAGGGCAAAACCGTTGAGGTTCCATATCGGGGAGCTGTGGAAGATACTGTTCAGGATATACTGGGTGGAATAAGAAGTACCTGTACTTATGTAGGTGCGTCAACTTTAAAAGAATTAACAAAACGAACAACTTTTATAAGGGTTGAAGAGCAGGAAAACAGGGTGTATACAGAATAGTATTCTAAGAAATATTTGTAAATGGGAGTTGGACAATATTCTGGTTCGCGTTTTTTAAATTCAAAACAAAACTTCAGTTATACGGATTGTGCAATATGCACCAAATGTTGCAATTTCATTGTTTTAGATAATAATTCTTTATTGTTAATATGTAATTCTAAATAAGAATAGTTCCTTTGCTGTGAACTCATAAAGATTATCTTTGCGAGCTTCACTATATCAAGCTAAAATGAATCTATTCGAAAAACATACTTTCCATATCCCGGTTCTTGGAGTTGCTTATTCAATTGATACGCCTATTAATGTTGCTCCCTACGGGATTGATTCCGTCATCTCTCTTGTCGATGATTCTACCATTGAAAAGATGAGGGAATTTTACAGTAAAAAATTTAATATTCCGTTTCAAACAATCTCTAAAAAGGTGGATGATTTCAGAGCGAAAAGAATTGCCTCCTATTTGGACATGGTTGATGAAATAGTTAAGCATAAAGTACAGGAATTAAAGAATTCGGCGTTCAAAGCCGGTGACGAGCTGGAAAAATATATTAGCCTGTTGCCCAATTTTAATGAGCTTAAATCAAAGTTCAACTTTGCTGAGATGAGTCATCAGGCAAAGGAGGAATTTACAAAATGGATTCATGAAAAGTTAAATGTTGGTTCCATCGATGTGAACATAATGACTAAACTGGATCAGGTAAATTCAAAAAACGGAGAAGAATTACCAATTGAATACAATGATGCACATGCTGCATTGCGCGGATTTGCAAACAGTAAATTAAACTCATCATTGGTACTTTCTGCAGGAATGAGCCCACGTTTATACAGTTACATTGAAAAGTTTAATGACTTTTTCCCTGATAAAACAGGTTCGATTAAAAAGAAACTAATTTTAAAAGTAAGTGATTTTAGATCAGCATTTATTCAGGGAAAAATGATGGCAGCCAAAGGATTATGGATTTCGGAATATCGCATTGAATCTGGAGTAAATTGTGGTGGACATTGTTTTCCTACTGATGGCGTTTTGTTTGGTCCAATTCTGGAAGAATTCAAACAAAACAAAGACAGGCTGTATAATACCTGTATAGATATTTATCAAAAAGCCCTGGAAGGAAAAGGACATGTTAAACCGGATAAAACTCCTGTAATAAAAATAACTGCTCAAGGTGGGGTAGGAACTTCTGAAGAACATGATTTGTTGCTCGATCATTTTGAGTTGGATGGCGTAGGATGGGCAACTCCTTTTATGCTGGTTCCGGAAGTAATAAGTATTGATACAGAAACACTGGATATTCTTGCAAAGGCAAAAGAAGATGATTTGGTGTACAGCGGACTTTCTCCATTGGGAGTTCCTTTTAACTCCGTAAAAGGTGTATCGATGAGTTTGTATAAATTACAACTTGCCAAAGACAGGAAACCCGGAGCTGCATGTACCAAAGGATTTTTAAAGTATAACACTGAATATACAGAAAAACCGATTTGTACTTCATCGAAACAATATCAGACGAAGAAAATAAAAGAGATTGAGGCACTTAATCTTCCTGAAGAAGAGTTTAAAAATGCATATGATAAGATTATAGAAAGAGAATGTTTATGCAAGGGTTTGAGCACATCGACATTGATTTCAAAAAATATTCCCGTTGAACCGGATTTTAAAGTTACCTGTTGTCCCGGTCCAAACCTTGCTTACTTTTCGAAAGTTTCTACTTTAAAAGAAATGGTTGACCATATTTACGGGCGTATTAATCTGTTGGATAAACGCCATCGTCCTCATATGTTCATGAAAGAACTGAATATGTATCTCGATATTTTCAGGGAAAGGTTTGAGGCATTTAAGAGAAATTCGGAAGACGTAAAAGAACTGAAACAATTAAAAAGATTTCAAAAAAATATTTTTGAAGGTGTTAACTATTATAAAAACCTTTTTGCCGAAAAGAAAAAAGAGGTAGTTGATGATTTGGACAAATTGCTTGGGAATTATTCAGAGATACATTCTGATTTATAAAAACTTATAAATTTTACTATTTCCCCAGTCTCCAACGATTGGTAATTGCTTTTGGAGGAAATATCCCCTGGTTGACAAACCTTACATCTTCAATTGAATAAAAAGCTTTTGGATTATAAGTTTTAATTACGTCTGCCATTTTTGGAATTTCGGTTCGTTTAATTATACTGTAAATAATACTTACTTTTTCGGTTCCTCCTTTTGCATCATTATGAGTAATTCCATATCCTGCAGCCACTAATTTTTTTATCAGTTCGTCAGCAGGTTTTCTGGTAATGATCTGAATTTTTACAATCCCTAACGCAAGTTTTTCCTCCACTTTTAATCCGATGAAATTACCGGCGGCAAAACCTGCCCCGTAAGCGATATAACATACCCAATTGTCCAGATTTTCAAAAATCCGGGATATGGCAAGCAACCAAATTAAAACTTCAAAAAAGCCAAGAATGGGAGCCCATAGTTTTTGTCCTTTTGAAACCATTACTATTCTTATTGTACCAATAGTCTGGTCAGCAATTCGTGCAACAAATATCAGCAACGGTAAAAGCAGGTAGGTAAAAGTTGCACTTTCGAAAAAGGTACTTAATAAGGTCATGTTTTTTATTGTAAAATTACTTTAAAACTCAGAAGTAAAATGAAACCTGATATTTTTAAATTCATCCTGTGCCATTTGCAGAATAAATTGTGAATCTGCCATAAAAACATCCCTGCCCAGTTTATCTTTTGCCATTTTCTGATGTTTACGTTTTTTAAATTCGGTAAGTACTTTTTCGTCATCCGATTCAATCCAGCAGGCTTTAAACATTGAAACAGGTTCAAAACGGCATTTAGCACTGTATTCGTGCTCCAGTCGATACTGGATAACTTCAAACTGTAACTGTCCAACCGTACCAATCATTTTGCGGCCGTTAAACTGGCTGGTAAAAAGCTGGGCTACACCTTCGTCCATTAACTGGTCAATACCTTTTGCCAATTGTTTCGATTTCATAGGATCTGCATTTTCAACATAACGGAACATTTCAGGAGAGAAACTTGGTAAACCTTTAAAGTGTATATCTTCACCGTTTGTCAAAGTGTCTCCAATTATAAAATTTCCTGTGTCAGGCACTCCAATGATATCTCCGGGAAATGCTTCTTCAACAACTTCTTTCTGGGCAGCCATAAAGGCCGTTGGGCTCGAAATTCTGAAAGTTTTTCCCAGCCGGATATTTTTATACATTTTATTTCTTTCGAACTTACCGGAACAAATTTTTACAAAGGCAATTCTGCTACGGTGGTTTGGATCAATATTGGCATGAATTTTAAAAACAAAACCGGTAAATCCGCTTTCCTCCGGTTTTACTTCACGTTCTTCTGCCAAACTTGGTTTGGGTGTTGGTGCAATTTGCACAAATGCATCCAATAATTCCTGCACTCCAAAATTGTAAAGTGCGCTTCCAAAAAATACAGGAGCAAGGTCACCGGCCAGATAAGCATTTTTATCAAATTCAGGGTAAACTCCTTCAACCAATTCAAGTTCCTCACGGAGAACATCCGCGTCGACACCAATATAATTCTCCAGTTCAGGATTTGATATATCCTCAAATTTAATTCGCTCTTCAATCGATTGAATATCCGGAGTAAAAAGTTTGAGACTTCTGTTGAAAATATTATAGACTCCCTTAAAATCAGGACCGCTGTTAATTGGCCAGCTCAAAGGGCGAACTTTTATTTTTAGCTGATCTTCTATTTCGTCCATCAAAGTAAAAGAATCCTGGGTGGGTCGGTCCATTTTGTTGATGAATACTATAACCGGAGTTTTACGCATCCGGCAAACATTCATTAATTTTTCGGTCTGTGGCTCAACTCCTTTTGCTGCATCGATAACAATAATAACACTATCGACGGCAGTTAAAGTTCTGAAAGTATCTTCCTGGAAATCCTGGTGGCCGGGTGTATCAAGAATATTAATCTTATACCCATCGTATTCAAAACCCATCACCGAAGTGGCAACAGAGATACCACGCTGGCGCTCAATTTCCATAAAGTCGGATGTAGCACCTTTTTTAATTTTATTACTTTTTACGGCACCTGCTACACGAATAGCACCACCAAAAAGTAACAGTTTCTCCGTTAAAGTTGTTTTCCCGGCATCGGGGTGACTTACAATTCCGAATGTCCGTCTTCTGTTTATCTCTTCCAGAAATGTCATTTCCTGCCTTTTAATTTAAGGGCGCAAAAATAGAAAAGAACTTTGAATATTCAGTTGAAAACGAATTTATATGGATTTGAAAAGCAAAAGTTTTAAATTAGATTTAAATATGCTGATCTTGAATGATTTGCAAGATAAAGCCGTGCAAATGTCGTGTTTAAATCAGTCTTTATTTACTGACATTTTTTTAGTTAAACAATAAATTGCATTTAAAATCAAAAAACCATGCAACAGCCTGAGATTGGAAAAAAAATTACTGATTTAAGAAAAGCCAAAGGATTAACACAGGAAGAACTGGTTGAAAAGTGTAACATTAATGTGCGCACCTTACAGAGAATAGAGGCCGGTGAAGTAATTCCAAGAAGTTACACCTTAAAGGTGATTTTTAAAGCTTTAGATTATAATTTTTTTGAGGAACAGAATAAGTCAGGTTTGGTCTTATTTATAAAAAATGTAAGTGAAATTGTAAATCTAAAAAAAGATACGATGAAAAAAGTAAGTATTTTATCCAGCACAATTTTGATAATTCTGCTTGGGGTACTGATGATTAATTTTATTGATTCAAACAAGAACCAGGAAACCTTGAAAAAGTATGTAGATGCTCAAAATCAGAACAGCATTAAATGGTTTAATTCCGGGGAAATTGAAAAACTATTGGAGGACTACGCAGACGACGCATGTTTTTACAGAAATGGTCATCCTTCTTATTGTGGGAAAGAAGAAATAGCAAGAGTTTTAAAAAGTGCTTCAAATACAAGTGCATTTAAATTGAAGGCAATTGAACTTATCGATCTTGAAATAAATGGTGATTTGGCAATCGAAAAAAGTGTTACCACTTCAATACTTCAATCCGGAGAAATAATGAAAACAATAAACATTCAACACTGGAAAAATATCGACGGAGAATGGCTAATAATGAATGATATTGATGTGGCAGTTTTGGAATAACTATTTTTCCGGCTTCTTAGCTTTCCTTAAAATCTGCGAAATATAGTACCAGTAATCTTCATGAAAACGTACACTTTTTTTTCCGATGATATCATTATAACTCATTGGCATGTCATCAGGATTAAATTTACGTACATAAAAATCATCGTATAAACCGGGAACTTCAGGGTGAAACTGAACTGCAAAAACATTGGGATATTTATTATGAGCCAATCCTTCAATTACCTTTCCATCCGGTGACAGACAGGTAACTTCAAGTCCTTTTCCAAGTTTTTCCGCAGCCTGGTGGTGACTGCTATATATTCTGGGTGTAAATCTTTTATTTACATCCACTCCTTTTCCAAAAAACGGATGGTTGGTAAACTGAATGGTATGCAAATTGATTCCCATTAAAAGAGAATCATCAACAATTTCCTGCCAGTAATTGCGATGAAGGTTTGTTCTGCCAAGATTTAAAGTTTCACGAGGTGTTGAAGCTCTATATACCTCTGCAGGTATATCCTGAATTAAAGTACCACCGGTTGCAACATTCATGGTTTGCATTCCCAAACAAAAACCGGTAACAAAGTATTTAGGTCGTTCTTCCAGGAAAGGTTTGTAATTTTCGTTCCAGTAACCGCCTAAAAGATGGAAAAGAAATGTGGTTTCAAAATAATGACGTTCGGGATCAGTTACCACAGAAAGTGTGTTTTCTTCGCCATAAACTCCGGGTGGGATATCAGGGCCACCAAAGAAGAAAACACCTACAGAATTGTCAAATACTTTTCTCAGTTCCGCACTACATTCATTTTCCTGAAAAAGATTCTCTTCATTTAATTCTCCGGTGATTGCATGAAGCTTAAAATTCTCCAGTTTATTGCTTTCTATAAATTCTTTTGTTTGATTAAAATCGTAATTCTGACCTTTAAAATAAACACCTACAAAATTTGTCTTTTTTGTTTTAACATCCAGCAATTCAGAATTTACAAGGAACTGGACTGTTTTTAAGTTTCTTACCGTTGGATTGGTAAGAACGATATATTTTTTCTTTTTATTAAAATCGGTATCAAAGAAATCCTGCGAAGATGCACCAAGAAAAAGAATCAGGGCAAGATTAAGAAGTAATAAACGTTTCATATCATTCATTTGATTTAGCAAAAATCAAATATACTACAAACTCAATTTCAAACAAAAACAGATTTACAATGTTGCAACAAGCAAAATTTGTACATTTGTGAAAATTCAAAAATAAATACGAAAAATGAAATTTAATTTTAAAACGCAGTACTTAATAATTGCAGCAGTAATATTAATCGTTTTGCTTCTTTTTGGAGGTAATATGTTTTTAATCATCGAAGCCGGGGAAAGGGGAGTAATTTTTAAACCTTATACCTCTGGTCTGGATAAGGATAATATTTATGGCGAAGGTTTCCATATTATTGCTCCTTGGAACGATATGTACATTTATAATGTTCGTGAGCAGCAGCGAGACGAACCCATGGATGTGCTGGATAAAAACGGATTGTCAGTAAATGTTGATGTTACGGTTCGTTTTAATCCATCATATTCAAAAATAGGTTTTCTGCATGAACAGTTTGGAGTCAATTTTATCAATGTATTGGTAATTCCGGAAGTGCGCTCATCAGTTCGTCAGGTTGCCGGGCGTTACACCGCAGAAGAAATCTATTCTACAAAAAGAGCTGAGGTTGAGCAATCGATTATTGATGAAACGAGAGAAGCATTGGGTGAAAATTTTATCGATATGCGTGCACTTTTAATTCGTTCGATAAATCTTCCTGAACAAATTAAAAATGCAATTGAAAGTAAACTTCAACAAGAACAGGAAGCATTGGCATATGAATTCCGCTTGAGAAAAGAAGAGTCGGAAGCTGAACGTAGAAGAATTGAAGCAGAAGGAATTGCAAATTATAACAAAATTATTGATGCCAGTTTAACAGATAAAATTTTGAAACAACGTGGTATTGAAGCCACTCAGGATTTGGCAAATTCGCCAAATTCAAAAGTGGTTGTTATAGGAAACGGGAAAGACGGACTTCCATTAATCCTGGGTGGTAATTAAAATTCGATTAAAAATATATTTGAACAGGCTGGTAAATCACCAGCCTTTTTTTTATGGATTGTTTTCAATTAAAACTATTACCCTTATCGTCACTTTGTGCGATTGTCCCCTGATGGGGGACAGGAGTGACAAAGGAGCGACAGGGGGTAACCAGACCAGATTTTAAAAGAGATATTTATGATTAAAATTAATAACCCATTTGGGGAAATGGGAACTCGTGAGGATTACAATTGCTTTGGATGCTCACCTTATAACGAAATTGGTTTACAACTGGAATTTTGGGAAAATAATAATGAATTAATCGCATATTGGGAGCCCAGAAAGTCGCTTGAAGGTTGGAGTAATATTTTACACGGAGGAATTCAGGCATCGTTGCTGGATGAACTGGCAGGTTGGCTGGTTTTAATAAAACAGGAAACAGCCGGTGTTACTTCGGAGTTAAATGTAAAATATTTAAAACCCGTGAATATTACTAAAGGAAGAATCACAGTAAAAGGATATGTTGAGTCACTTGATAAAAGGATCGTAAACATCAGAGCTGCTTTGTTCGATGGAGAGAATACAGAGTGTGCTAGTGCAGACATCAAGTATTATTGCTTTCCACAAAATGTAGCAAAAGCCAGGTACCATTACCCGGGTAAAGAAGCTTTTTATCAGGAATAAATCGATCAATCCTCTGATTGAATCAAATTAGTAAAATATGTAAGTTGCTAGTCCATCGGGAATTCGACTTGAATTAAAAACTTGTTTTGGTTTTAATTACTTACGGCGGTTTTTGAATTTTTCCTGGTGTGGAAAGAAATCATCATCTTCTTCATAATCGTCGTAAATCGAAAGTCTTTTTTTAGAGGTTTTGTCTTTCGAACCTGTGCTTTTTCTTCCGGAACCAAAATCATCTTCTGAGTTGAAAGAATTTTTTTTCACACTTTGCTTTTTCATTGTATATCAAGAAATATAAAATAAAATTATGAATGATTTAATAATTTATATTGTCGAAAAATAAATATTTTTTAAATATGTACTGCTTTTACAAGATTAATTTTCGCTTACAATGGTTAAATTCCACATATTCAGCAATTATTAACCATTCTGAATTTGAAAATTAAAAAGATTTTGAAAAAAAGCAATAGTGATATTGCACTTTTTAAAAAACGAAAATAAATTTTTGATGAATCAACCATTCCCATACAAAACAAAAATATTCACAACATTTTTCTTTGTATTTATGAGTTTGTGTGCCTGGACTCAATACAGCTCAAAAACATTGCAACAATTCGATAAGGCTTTGCATTATTATAAAATTCAGGAATTTGAGAATGCTGTTTTAACGATTGAAAAAATACTAAAAAAGAATCCCGATTTTCTTGATGCTATATTACTTCTCGCAGATGTTTATAACGGTACAGGTGAAACCGCTTTGGAAATCAAAAACCTTGAAACGGCACTTCGGTATTCAAACAATTCATTAATTTATCTGCGACTGGGAAAGGCTTATTTTTCAATTGCTGAATATGAAAATGCAAGAATTCATTTTGGTACTTACCTCGGGTTTCAAAATATCTCAGAAGAAAGACAAAATGAAGTTGAACGTTACATATTACATTGCGAATTTGCTTTTGAGGCATTAAAGAATCCTGTTGATTTTAACGCGGAAAGATTACCTGAAACAATTAATACCATAAACGATGAATATTGGCCTTCTATTTCTTTGGATGGAAGCAAACTTGTATTTACCAGATTACTAAAACCAGACCGGGGATTGCCTAATGAAGATTTTTTTATTTCTGAATTCGATTCATCCGGATGGAAACAAGCCAATCCTATTATAGAAGTAAATACACCTGAAAACGAGGGGGCACAAGCACTTTCGGCGGATGGTAGGTTGCTGTTTTTTACCGCCTGTAATCGTCCTGATGGACGAGGCAGTTGTGATATTTATTATTCAGTTTTTAACGGTCGGTTTTGGAGTAAACCAATTAATGCCGGGATAATTTTAAACAGTATAAGTTGGGATGCTCAGCCCTCTGTTTCGTCAGATAACAGGTTTTTATATTTTTCTTCGAACCGTGACGGGGGAATGGGAAATAAGGATATTTGGCGAGCAGAAATTCTGGAAATAATGCAAAACGGAAAAATCAGATGGGGAATACCTGAAAATATTGGAGAAGATATCAATACAACCGGAGATGAAATATCTCCGTTTATACATCCCGATAATAAAAGTTTTTATTTTGCATCCGATTTTCATCCGGGAATGGGTGGATTTGATTTATTCCTTTCAAGAATTAATTCAAAAGGTAATTTTAATATACCGGAAAATTTAGGTTTCCCAATAAACACAGTAAAAAACGAACAGGGATTAAATATTAGTTCCGATGGCCTTTCAGCATATTATGCTTCTGAAAGAAATCCGGATACAGGTTTAGATATTTATACATTTCCATTGCATGAAGAGATTCGTCCTGAACCGGTTACCTATCTGAAAGCCAGAATTTCAGATGCAGAAACTGAACAAATAATTCAAGCTGAAATTGAGTTGGTAAACCTTTCTTCTGATATAGCTATTCAAAGAATGATCCATGCCGATAAAAATGGAGAGATTCTTTTGTGTCTTCCATTAAATGCCAATTATGCCTTTAATGTTTCGCATGAGGGTTATTTGTTTTATTCAGAATCAATTCAATTAGAAAAAAAATCCACAATTGAAAATCCCGGATTGGTTGAAATTAGGTTAAATAAAATCGATATTGGTGCCGAAATGAATCTTTATAATATTTATTTTGAAACGGATTCATTCAGAATTTTGCCAGTTTCTGAACCTGAACTGAAAAAACTTGTAGTATTTCTTAAAAATAATCCGAAAATTGAAATTGAGATTCAGGGGCATACAGATAATACAGGGCGTTCTGAAAATAATATGATACTTTCGGAAAACAGAGCTAAGTCGGTAGCCGATTATTTAATAAAGAACGGGATTCAAGATAATCGTCTACAGTTTAAAGGTTTTGGGGAAACCAAACCTGTAGCGAGCAACAACTCAGAAGAAGGCAAAATGTTAAATCGCAGAACAACAATTAAAATTGCCAAAAATTGATTCTTGGAATTAAACAGGATTTTTTATTTTTATGCCGCTTTTTGGTGGTTTGTAAGTAATTAGAAAACAAACCAAACAATTTGAAGACTAAAAATACTAAACTATGTATCGACTCATTAAAACCCTAAATTTATCCAGACTCCTGCTGATTCATGTTTTATTGTTTTCTCAGGCAACACTTTATGCTCAAAAGAATACCAACGTTGAAGACTTATTTAAAACAGCTAAAAATCAACTGGCAGCAAAAAACTATAATGCAGCGTTAAAAACTTGTGATCAGGCGCTGGCTATCGATTCGTTATCAAAAGATGTTTTGGTTTTAAAATCACAGGTTTATGGTCAAATGAATGATACTGATAAAGAGATTCTTTATTTAAATAAAGCCGGTATGGCAAAAAGTGACTGGGATGTCGTTTTTCGTTTAGGTGAAGCCTACTTTAAAAAGGAGAATTATTCTGAGGCATTAAGATATTACAATATTTACAGTGATATGCCAAGAATGCCTGAAAAAAGACAGTTTTTGCTGGCATGTAAAATCTCGAGCTGTAAATTTTTAATGCATTCAAATGACGAAAATAATTTTTGGCCATTACCAACTTCCGACGGGAATAATCTGTTTTTTGTGAATCAGAATGCAAGTGAAAACAGGGAAGCTGCGGAGGAAGTACCTGAAACTGATTTGTGGAAAATATATAAGCTTGAAAACGATACTATACCCTATGATAATGAGGGAATCCACAAATTAAATGATGGTTTGCGGATCTTATTTTTTACTGCATGTAACCGAGAGGATGGAATTGGTGACTGTGATATTTATTTTGTTAAAAGAGAAAATGGAAAATGGGGAAATCCAGTTAATGCAGGAAGTCCCGTAAATTCAGAAAGTTGGGATGCACAAGCGAGTTACTATCCGCAAAAAAAGTTGTTGTTTTTTGTGAGTGACAGAAGTGGAGGCTTAGGTAAAAAAGATATCTGGAGAACTGAATTGCTTGGATTTGAAGAAGATGGTAAACCCAGGTGGAGGACTCCGGTAAACCTTGGAGATAAAGTTAATACCCGGGGTAACGAAACGGCTCCTTTTATCAATGTGGTTAACAACAATCTGTATTTTGCTTCAGATAATTTACCCGGCCTGGGTGGAATAGATTTGTTTAATGCTGAACTTAATGAAACAGGTAATGTAGTAAATGTTACAAATTTAGGTTACCCCATAAATACACATTTTGATGATGACGATGTTAATTTTAGTCATGTCAGCGATTCTTCATTTTTTACTTCTTCGCGACAAACAAACAAAGGACAGCAGATTTATGCTTTTAATTTCGACAGGGGAGTATCTTTTGCACCGGTTGCATATGTAAAGTTGAATGTTAAAGATGCCATTTCTAAAAAGCCTCTCGAAACTTCTGTAAAACTTGAATTTCAACCCTTTCATCCAAGAAGATTTCAAATGCAGGAAACCAATGAAAACGGTGAATCGGTCTTTAGTTTACGGTTAAACAGAAATTATGCGTTTACTATTTCTGAACCGGGTTATTTGTTTGCATCAAAATTTTTAAATCTTGATAAAACAAACTCAGTTGATAAACCCGAAGAGTTAACCATTGAACTTCAGCCAATCGAGATAGGAGCGGAAGTACAGCTTTATAATATCAACTTTGAGACAGATTCATTCAGAATTCTTTCTGATTCGTATTCAGAACTTCAAAAAATATCGACCTTCCTGAACAATAACAAAGGTTTGAAAGTAGAAATTCAGGGTCATACAGACAGCTCCGGAAATGCTGATTACAATCAAGGTCTTTCAGAACGTCGAGCAAAGTCCGTAGTTGATTATTTGGCGGGACAGGGAATAAGTATCTCCAGACTAAAATATATGGGTTATGGCGATAAAAATCCTGTAGCAAGCAACGAAACAGAAGAAGGGCGCATGTTAAACAGAAGAACTACAATAAAAATTATTGAAAAATAAGGTTTTGAACCTTGTCTTGCTGAAGTAAATGAAACATGAAATTCGCATAAATCACGATTCTGAAGTACCAAAGTACAAACAAGTTGTTGATTTACTTTTATCTGATATTGAAGCCGGCATCTTTAAAATCGGACAAAGAATACCTTCAATAAACGAAACAAGCGAAGAGCTCTTATTGTCGCGCGATACGGTTGAAAAGGCATATGTTTTTTTACGAAAAAAAGGAATTCTGGCTTCGGTCAGAGGGAAGGGGTATTATGTAAATAAGGTTGATGTCGGAAAAAAAATCAAAGTCGCACTTATTCTTAATAAACTGAGCAATTATAAACGAAGCATTTATTATTCGTTATCAGAAACGCTGGGGTCCAAAGGGAATGTTGATGTATTTATATACAATTACAGCATCGAACAATTCGAGGAGATTGTTATTAATCAAACCCTTCATTATGATTATTTCGTGATCTTACCTCATTTTAAGGATAACGATGCAACAGGTGTTGACATCATTAAAAGAATACCAAAAGATAAGGTATTGCTTGTCGATCGTAAAATGGATTTATTAAGTGATTATCCACTGGTATATCAGGAATACGAAAAAGATATACAAAATGCGCTGGATAAAGGGAAAGACCTTATTCAGAAATACACAAAAGTTAACCTTGTTTTTCCGGCAAACCAGTATTATTCAAGATACATTGTTCGTGGATTTCAAATATTCTGTCAGGTAAATAATTTCCCATTCTCAGTTATTGACCAATTTGATGAAAATGAAATAATTAAAGGCGAGGCATTTGTTTTAATATCTGATGATGATTTGTATCGTTTTATAAAAATATGCAGAAATAAAATGTTGAAGCTTGGTACAGATGTTGGTTTGGTTGCGTATAATGAAAATCCGGTTAAGGAATTACTGGAAGAAGGAATAACTACCATATCCACCAATCATGATTTAATAGGCAGGATGGCGGGTGAAATGATACTTTCAAATGATTTTAAACGGGTAAAAAGCCCGTTTGAGTTTATCAAAAGGAAATCTTTGTAATTACTTAGCTTTTATTTTTCAGAAATTCTTTATCATGGCAATCTACACATGCTACACGATGAATATCATTTTTACTTGCAGGTGAAATATAAGTTGTGTTCATTGTACGAACATCGAGTTTGCAGTTTTTGGATTTATCGGAATGGCATTTATCACATGAGTTCCGCTGATAATTTGAATGTGGCTCATGACATGCACGGCAGCTAATTCCTTCATGCACTCCGGCGGGAGTCTGATCATCGCTACTACCGGCCTGGTGCCAAACAGAAGGTGCATGGCATTGTACACAAAGACGATAAACCGGATCTGCCGGTGTTTGTAAAGTGTCGTTTCCCTGAAGAATTACCGGTCTCGGTAAGTTGGTCAAATCGAAATGAGTTTTTTCGTGTCTTACATAAAGTCCTATTGAATTGTTTTGCATAGCGCGTCCGTAGAAAATTAAATCCGGGTTCGCATAGTCAGGACTTATAGCCGGTAGTCCCGGACTATGAATCTGATGGCATGTTAAACAAGGTATCGTTGCAAGATGCTCTTGAGTTTTATCTTTTATTTTCCATGGTCCCTGAATAGAAATGGGGTCAACCAAATCGTCGGTTGTTCCTTCATAGAACATTCCATGACACCGAAGACAATCATAGTTTAATTGTTCTGTTGTATTATGAACTGAATCGAGAAAAATATCTGAATAGCTTGCAGAATGACCACTTGCCAACCAATTGGCAAATTCATTTTCGTGGCACATTTTACAGCGATCCATTGTTGCAAGAATCTGGTCTTCCGTCATTCGGATTTCGTCGGCATAAGGAGCCGATTTTACATGAGTAAATACCATTTTTGTTTTTTCCGAAAAACTATGCCACCCGCTCTCCAGGGCCGTTCCATGGCATTTAAAGCAGGAAATGTCACGATGAGCTGAACTTGTCCAGGTTTTGTGAGCGGGACTGATTTCGTGGCAACTCGCACAGGTTTTTTCAGGATTGGCTGCATTCCACCATGTATAACTTCCTCCTAATATCAATAAAAGAATTGGTATTATTATCATTGTAAGTATGATAATCTTGGTAAAACTTTTCTTCATCGAATTATTCTTTATTTCCTTTTTTTAATTTTTTTTCTTCGCGCTCCTTGTTTCAAGCTTTAAGCTATCTGAACTTACTTCCGTTCCAGTTTTTAACGATATAATCTCCAACATAATAGCCCAAGGCCATAATGGTAAGTGCAGGATTAAAGCCACCATTGGTTACGCACAAACTTCCATCTGCCACCAACAAATTGTCAATATCATGAACCTGACCAAATTTGTTGGTAACAGAAGTTTTAGGGTCATTTCCCATTCTTGCGGTCCCTGCCTGATGCTGACCTCCGCTTAATCCTCGTCCTCCTACGTTTTGCCAAGTATGATATGCCCCGGCTTCTTTTAAAATTTCTTCAGCCCTGTCAGACAAAAACTGACATCCAATCCTGTCATAGGAATGTCTCTCTCCGGATAGTCTTACAGTTGGGATTCCCCAATGGTCTTTTACATTTGGGTCAATTGTAACCCGTGAATCAAAATTTGGAATTTCCTGAAATGGACCATGTATTTTTACGATTCTTTTGAACTTATTTCTTTGAAATTCTTTGTGTTCGAGGCCCCATCTTTTAGCTCCGGGTGGTCGTGTTTTTGTAAATAAATAGGGCATTGTAGTGAATGAGTTGCAAAGAGCACCACCACCTATGATTCCTTCATTATCATGATTGTAGTCACTTATTGCCCAGCAGGCACCGGGTCCGACATCATCAAAAATTTCATCCTTAAATAAACCTAATGCTCCGGTGTAGGCATGTCCCTGCAGATTTCTTCCAACCCAGTCATTATTATTTCCGGCACCATTTGGGAAAAGTTTATTTTTTGAGTTTAATAACAATCGTGCAGTTTCCACTGCCGCCGCCGCTACAACAACAATATCTGCTGTTTGTATCTGTCCCTGATCGTTTTCATCAAAATATTTTACGCCATTTGCTTTTCCTTTATTATCGAGAATAATCTCTGCCACCTGGCAATTGGTTCTCAATTCACAATTTCCCGATTTTATTGCAGTTGGTATTACTGTATTATGGGTACCACATTTGGCATTTACCGGGCAGGCAAATCCCACACAACTGCGCATTCGGTAACATGCCGGGCGCCCGTTGTAACGAACAGAATTACGTAACATTGGAATTGAAAATGGATGTAACCCAAGGTTTCTTGCTGCTTTATCCAGCATTTTAGCCTCACGGTTATACGCAAATGCCGGCATGGGATAAGACTTTTTACGGGGAGCCATAAACGGATTGGCATAATGGTCTCCTGCGACTCCAATTTCCCATTCTGCTTTCTCATAAAAAGGTTCCAAATCAAAATAATCAATTGGCCAGTCTTCCATTGTTGAACCTTCTATGTTACCGTAAGCCGATTTCATTTTGAAATCTTTTTCCATAAATCGCCAGGCCATCGCTCCATAACTTACGGTTCCTGAACCAACACATGCAGCATTATTTCCATAACCGCCTTCACTGGGTAATACAATTCTTGGTTTTCCATCGTTATAAACAACCACTCGGCGGTGTCGTTCGTCATCCGGACCAAAAGCGTTTCCTAAAACTGTTGTACGTTGAGAAATTAATTCATCATCGTCGTGCTGATCGTAATTTACCCAATCACCCCTTTCAAACAATACGACACTTAAACCTGCTACAGCAAGCTCTTTGGCTACAATTCCACCTCCTGCACCTGCACCTACAACTATGGCATTAACATGTTTTTTACTCATGATTCCTGTTTTTTAGTGTTTGTGCATTTCGACTCGTATCTGTTTTGCCCAATAACATGAGGGTAATCCAGTTTCATCATTTTAAAACTTATATAGTTTTTATTTCCACCATGACGAGGTGAACCGTAAAATCCCTGCATAGAATGCTCCATAACCATTCTGAAAAATGATTTTTGGTCAACTTCTTCCCAATATTCTTCGGGCAAATATCCCGATTCCATTTGTTCCATAAAATGGGTTTGTTCGTCCCATTCCAGATCTGAAAAGGCCTTTCTCAAAATTCTCTGAGATGACATTTTTATGGCCGGAATACCCTTTCTGTACTCTTCCTGAAAACGTGTATAAGGCCCAACCAGCTGCTTGTCAATGAAATTGATAACATTTGCATCAGTTGCACCAGGATCCTGATCTTTCGGGATTATTTGTTCTGCAAAAGCGACAATGGTTTTGGCTTCTTCTTCATTAAAGAAACGCCAAACAGAATTGTAACCCGAGCAAGCGGGAATGAACATAATACTACCGCATGCCAAACTTAATTTATGGATAAATTCTCTACGGGTTGAATTCATATTATTGGTTTATGGTTGAATTTCAAATTTAAGGTATTAAATTTTTATTTTTTAATTATTAATTAATTCGGAATGATTCTATGTAATTGACAATTTCAATTTATAACTGAAATAAAAACTTTTTCTATTTTAGCATAACCGATAAACCATTTATAGTACATAATCCTTAATCGATATTTGAATGATCCTGACAAAAATTTTTTAACCGGAATTATCAAAAATTGATTATGTATACAAATATTTAAAACTTGAAATGAGCATGTGTAAAATCACATAGGAGAGTGATTAATTCCGATAGCTATTGGAACATGCGAGTTAGATACTAAACCTTTAAAAACAAAAAATTAATAGTATGAAATATTTTCAAATCGTTCTGGCAATTTTTCTTTTTGCATCGCTTTCTTGCACAAAACAACATCAATTTAGCACCAATTTTAACAATACAAACGATCGTGTTTGGGTGGGTAAAGACTTTTGGTCTGTCCCACTTGAGGACTGGAAAGTAGAGAACGGTAAACTTCATTGTGTTGGTGAAATCCCGGATTCACGGGTAAATATTTTAACGCATGTTCTTTCCCCTGAATCGGGTAATTTTAAAGCTTCTGTTAAGGTGGTGCTCAGTGAAAAAGGAGAAACTCCGGGAACAGCCGGATTTTTATTGGGAATTCATGATAAAGAAGATCCTGATGTTCGGGCTGCCTGTTATTTTGGAACTATAATCAAAGCCGGTATAAGTTTAAATGGTTTTGCTTTTTTAAAAGATAAAAAAGTGGAACTTCCCGGTGACTTTGAATATTCCGATTTTAATATTGTGGTTGAGGGAAATAATAGTTCTTTGGCTATGTTGGTAACAGATGTAAACGGATTGAGGATCGATTTAAAAACTGAAATTGACGGTATCCGGGGTTTAATAGCAATAGCAAATAATCTAAGATGGGGAGATAACGATAAACCGGGAAAATCAAAATTTATATTTGATGATTTTCATTTATCGGGCTCAAAAGTAATTGAAAAACCGGAAAATAGTTTTGGACCCATTTTATGGACAATGCATACACTTAGTAAAAAGACTTTAAAATTGATGGCCTTACTCCCCCCAATTGGAGAACAGGATAATCAAAGTGTTGCATTGCAATTTAAAAGAAATGAAAAATGGGAAACTGTGGCTACCGAAGAAATTGAACCTGATTCAAGAACTGCCATTTTTAGATTTGATAACTGGGATGATACCAAAAATACAGAGTACAGGGTAGAGTATGTTGAAACAGGGAAAGATGGCACTGAAACACTAAATTATTATAAAGGAACAATAAGAAAAGATCCGGTTGACAAGCCTTTAAAATTTGGTGGATTAACCTGTCAGTACCATTTTGGTTTCCCTTATTCACCACTTGTGGAAAATCTTGAAAAATTAAATCCTGACATGCTCTATTTTTCCGGTGATCAGATATATGAAGGAAATGGTGGTTATGGAATTAAAAGAACTCCTGCAGAAGATGCAATCTTAAACTATCTTGGAAAATACTATATGTTTGGGTGGGCGTTTGGAGATTTAATGCGTGACCGGCCTACTATTTGTACTCCTGACGATCATGATGTTTTCCATGGAAACCTTTGGGGAGAAGGTGGAAAAGCAAAACCAAAGGACGGAGGAGAATCAGATACTCGTGGTTTTATAGAGCCCGTTAAAATGGTAAATGTGGTTAACCGAACACAGTGTGGACAGTTGCCTGATCCATACGATTCAACTCCGATAGAACAGGGAATGACAGTTTGGTACACCGATTTAACTTATGGTAAGGTAAGCTTTGCGGTTATTAGCGATAGGGTTTTTAAAACCGGTCCTGAGGCTGTTTCTGATTGGGAGGGACGCCATGATCATATGAAGGAAGGACGTAAAGATTTATCATTTCTGGATAAAAAGGGCGTGAAAATGTTGGGTGATCGTCAGATAAAATTCCTTAACGATTGGAAAATGGATTGGGAAGGGGCTAATATAAAAGTACTATTGTCACAAACGGTTTTTGCAAATGTTGCAACACATCACGGAAGTCTGCAAAATTATTTGTATGGTGATCTTGATTCAGGCGGTTGGCCAAAATCCGGTAGAGACAAAGTAATAGAAATTATGAAAAGTATTGGCGCATTAAATATCAATGGAGACCAACATTTACCAACACTTGTGCAATATGGTTTAAATGATTACAGAGATGCCAACTGGAGTTTTTGCACACCTGCAATTGCAACTATGTATTTACGCTGGTTTTTACCCGATGAAATGAGTGAACCTGTTTATGACAGGCCGGACCATGGATATCCCAATACCGGAAAATATACAGATGCTTTTGGAAATAAGAACTTTGTTTATGCCGTTGGAAATCCGGGGAAAAATACAGTTGACAGAGACAGCAGATATACTCATGCTCAAATTCGTTCTTCAGGTTTTGGAATGGTTACATTTGATCAAAAAACGAGAGATATTACTTTGGATGCGTGGAGATTTATTGCGGAAATTGATAATCCTAATCCTGTAAGAGACCAGTTTCCGGGATGGCCATTGCAAATAAATCAATACGATAATTTTGGTTTAGGAGCTAACCATTTTCTTCCTGAGTTTGTTGTTAACAAACCTGATGAAGTAATTGAAATAAGCAATGTAAAATCCGGTAAAATTGAATATATCTTCAGAATGAAGCAAGAAAGTATTCAACCAAAAATGTTCAAAACCGGAACTTATTCAGTAAAAATAGCAAATAAGGAAATCGGAACATTTAAAACAAAAAAAGGAAATAATACTGAAAGCATTAAGGTCGAAATTTAATTTTGATGATTAAACCGGCAAAATACTGGATTGAAAAACTCAAACTTGAAAAACATCCTGAGGGAGGGTGGTTTAAAGAAGTTTATCGTTCTGACGAAAAAATTTCTGAGGATGGATTACCTGATTATTTTGCCGGTTCAAGGAATATTTCAACATCAATTTATTATTTACTTGAAGGAAAAGATTTCTCAGCTTTTCACAGAATTAAGTCTGACGAAATCTGGCATTTTTATACCGGAAATTCTGCTTTGGAGATACTTTGGATTGAGGATGGAATATTGAAAACACAGTTGCTGGGTAATCAAACAGATGATAACAATGTTTTTCAATTTGTTGTTCCTAAAAAAACATGGTTTGCTGCACGGCTAAAGTCGGAAGCAGGATATGCATTAATGGGGTGTACTGTTTCTCCGGGATTTCACTTTGATGATTTTGAAATGGCCGGAAAAGAATTGCTGAATGAATATCCTGAGTTTGAAGATGAAATAAAAGACTTGATTAGATAATGGGAAAGAAATGTCGTGATTTTTTAACCACGATTTATATCTTACACAGAATCATGGAATCCTAAAACAGCTTTGTAAAAATTACTAACTTGAAAACCAAAACAAAAATCCAATGAAACGATTAGCCTTATTTTCTATTTTCAGTTTATTAGTTATTCAGGTTATTGCACAACAAAATTACTACAATCAGTGGCCCGGTTTCCGCGGTCCTTTTGCACGTGGTTACATCAATAATTCAGAAACAATTAGCAAATGGAATATAAAAACCGGTGAGAATATTTTATGGCAAATTCAAATCCCCGGACTTGGTCATTCCAGCCCGGTAATTTGGGAAGACAAAATATTTATCACAACAGCCATAAGCGGTTCTGGGGAAGATTATCTGAAAGTTGGTTTATATGGCGATGGCGATGCAGTTGAAGATGAATCGGAACACGAGTTTAAAATATTTTGCTTAAATAAAAACACAGGCGAAATAATCTGGGAGAAACTGGCATACAAAGGTGTGCCGGCTGTAAAACGTCACACAAAGGCTTCGCATGCCGATGGCACACCTGCAACTAATGGCTCATATGTAGTGGCCTTTTTTGGTTCACAAGGATTGTATTGTTACGATTTTGACGGAAATTTGATTTGGAAAAAGAAATTCGGCAAAATGAATGCGGGGCCATATAATGCTCCGGATTTGGAATGGGGATTTTCAAGTTCACCAATCATTCACAAGGAAAAAGTAATTGTACAATGCGATTTTCTGGGAGATGGATTTATCGCATCGTACGATTTAAAAACAGGTGAATTATTATGGAAAACTCAACGCAATGAAGTTTCAACATGGAGCACGCCAACAGTTTTTGAGAAAGACAGTTTTACCCAGATTGTGGTAAATGGGTGGAAACATATGGGAGGATACGATTTTGAAACGGGTAAGGAAATCTGGAAAATGAGTGGTGGAGGAGATGTACCCACTCCAACACCGGTGATTTCAAATGATTTAATTTTTATAAATAATGCACACGGAAGATATTCACCAATTTATGCTGTAAAAACAGGGGCAAGGGGCGATATCACACTGGGCGAGGATGAGTTGACAAACGAGCATATTCAATGGAGTATAAAAAGGGGTGGTGCGTATATGCAATCACCATTAATCTATGGAGGTTATTTATACAATTTAAAGGGTAACGGATCTTTAAGTGTTTATGAGGCAGAAACCGGTGAACTGATGTACAAACAAAGTCTGGGATCAGTAGGAGGTTTTACTGCCTCTGGTATAGCTTCAGATGAGAAGGTATATTTCTGTGCTGAAAAAGGTGAAGTATTTGTAATTCAGGCAGGACCGGAATATAAATTACTGGAAAGAAACAGCATGAAAGATATTGTTATGGCCACTCCTGCGATTTCTGAGAATATAATTTATTTCAAAACTCAGAAATCTGTAATTGCTGTTGGGAAAAAATAAAGTGGACTGCAGGTTTATTCAAATCCAATCAGCACCGAAACAAAATAATTTCTTGGATTTCCCGGATAGTAGTAACGCGGTAAATTCCCCCCAAAAGCTGGGGCATTTACTGCCAGCATTGAAGCATAATGTATATCAAAAATATTTTGAATACCTGCTTTGAATTGAAACTTAATTCTTTTAATTCTTGTGTTATATATACCCTCAAAATTGGTAATGCCAAAAGGATCTGAATACTCAGAATTGGAATCGTTAACCGGCATTTTACCGGTAAATCTGTACCATAAATTAAATCTGATATTGTTTGCAGGATTTAAGCCTGCCATTGCAAACCATGTGGTTTTTGTTGTTCCGGGTAAATTATTTCCCGAATAGTCAACATCCAAATCAACAAATTCATCAAAATGATAATTGGCTATTGTTGCGTTACCAGTTAGAATCAATGCCGGGTATTTTGCAGGTTTAGTTACATTCCATTTTACCTCTGCTTCAAATCCCGGATGTGCAGATTTTCCAGCATTCACACCAACATAAGCATCCTCTCCTGTCCGACGCGCTACCAAAAGGTTTTTTACATAAATTTGGTAATAGCTGGCCGAAAACTGTACCTGTTCTAATATTTCTGAGCGAAAGCCAATTTCAGCACTCCAGCCTGTTTCGGGTTTAATATCAGGATTTATTTCGCCTTCAGGAAGCAATGTTTCTTCAAATGAAGGAGTTGAAAAACCATGACTAATATTTCCAAAAAAAGATAAGTTACTGTTGGCAATAATAGTGATGCCAAGACGGGGAGAAATAGTAGGTTCGTATATTTGATCTCCCGAATGATCGCCATTTTCCAAAAACTTATCAGTGTAATAAAACCTTGTCAGATTACCATTTACTCCGGCCGAGATGAAATACCTTTCGGAGAAACTGGATTCCAATTGAACAAATAAGTTTTCGTATTGTCTTCGTTCTTCATTGTCCGATAAAAGGGAAGCATCATTGTTGGAATAAGTTGACCAATTGTATTTTTCTCTGAAAAATTCTATGCCGGAGGTAAGAATAAATCTGTTTTTTGAGCCATTTATCGTTTTCTGAATGTAAGCCCGCCAACCTATGTAATTTGAATTTTCTTTTAATCGGTTAAATGGCCGGAGTTCATCCAAATCCCGAAAACTGCCAAAAGTAGCTGCCGATATTTTGTGATTACCATTTGTTAGGATATTCAAAGAAATGCCAAACTGACCATTTGTATATTCTTCATTACCTTTAATTCTTTGCCAGTTTTCTGCCGCTTTTTCAGGAGTTGAAATAAAAGTTGGGTAGTCCAGCGAACTCGGAATATAAGCTTTCATTTTGGTGCCTTTCAACAATACCTGTAGATTGGTTTTATCTGAAAATGAATAAACAGAGTTCAGTAAAATATTGGAACGTTTTGTTTCATTATTTTCGCGAAAACCATCACTTTTTAAAATTGAACCAAGTGTAAAAATATTAAGTTTATTTTCATCCACTCCGGCTGATAAAGTATTTTTTATTGTTCCAAAAGATCCAACCGTTGTTTGATTTTGTACAAAACTTTTAACAGATGTTTTTGGATGAAATAAAATCACTCCTGCCAATCCTGCGCCAAATAAACTGGAGGATGGCCCTTTTATTATCTCCACTCTTTTTATTGCTGTGTTTTCAAGATCTTCCAAAGTAGTTTCTCCGTCACCCGAGGTAAGCGGGATTTCTCCGAAATAGGCTTTTATTTTATTTGTGGCATAAGGTGTTCGTGAGCCTATTCCTCTGATGGTTAGTCTGTTTGTGTTTAAAGTACCACTGTGCATTAAAATTCCTGGTGCCTGATTTAGCGCTTCAACGGTAGTAAATGCTGTTCCCAATTCTAATTGAAGCGGAGTAATTGCATTTATCGGGGCGGGGGTATTAAACAGATTATACGGAGAACGAAAAGCGGTAATAGTTACTTCATCAATATCACCGGATAATAGCGTAGTATCTTGTTCTGCCTGAGCGTCTTCCTGGCTCCATCCCGGGAAAAATAACATTGAAAATAATATGGACAATAGTTTTATTTTATTCATTAATGGTCTTTCTATAAGTAAATACTAAAATCGGTAAAATAGGTTCTGTTTTAGTTTACAATGCAATTTGACTTTCTAAAATTTAGTTGTTTTATTACTTTTGAAAAGCTACACTTATGAATGTAAAACTAAATTAAATAAAATGAAAAAACTGCTGATTTTGTTTTTAATTGCGCTTTTGAATCCAGCCATGTCGCAAACTAAACCTAACCCTGTTACACTTAACCCGGGAGATAAAGCAATAGATTTTAATCTGCCTGGAGTTGATGGTAAAAACTATTCTTTGTCATCTTTTGAGAGTGCTAAAATTCTGGTTTTCATTTTTAGTGCACCTCATTGTCCAACTGCACAGGCTTATGAAAAGCGGATAATTGAAATTCAAAATGATTATGAAAAAAGCGGAGTTCAGGTTGTGATGATAAATCCAAATTCGCCGGATGCTGTATGTTTGGAGGAAAGAGGTTATTCTGATCTTGGAGACAGTTTTGCAGATATGAAGATTCGGGCAAAGGATATGAAATACAATTTCCCTTTTCTTGATGATGGTGAAACTGAAGAAACTTCAATAAAATACGGACCTGTGGCTACACCTCATGCTTATGTTTTTGATGAAGAAAGAATTCTTCGTTATGTTGGCAGGATAGATGACTCGGAACAAATTGGAACCGCTAAACAACACGATTTGAGAAATGCAATTGAAGCGCTTTTAGCAAACAAAGAAGTGAAAATAAAACAAACCAAAGTTTTTGGATGCTCAATTAAATGGAAATGGAAAAACGAATGGAAACAAAAATTAGATGCTGATTGGGCTAAAAAAGAAGCACCCCTTCATGTGTTATCAATATCAGCCATGAAAGAACTTTTAAAAAACGATTCAAAAAAACTACGTGTTATTAACGTTTGGGCGACATGGTGCGGACCATGTGTCGCTGAGTTTAGCGAATTGGTTGACACTTATCGTATGTTTATGGGGCGCGATTTTGAAATGTATACACTAAGTACTGATAAACTTGACAAAAAAGATAAAGTAAAAGAGTTTTTGCAAAGCAAACAAGCTGCCTTAAACGGAAACTATATTATAGAATCGGAAAATAAATATGAACTGATAGATAATTTTGATCCCGATTGGTCGGGAGAAATTCCTTACACCGTGATCATTGAACCCGGAGGTAAAATTGTCTGGAGTAATTCAGGTGGACTTAATTTTCTGGAATTTAGAAAAGCAGTTGTGGATAATCCAATGATTGGAAGATATTTCTAATTTTCAAATTTAGACTTATACTATCTTATAATTTTTAAAAAAACATAACCAGTTTTATTTTGCATTTTAATTAAATTTAAATAACTAATAATCAGATAAAAATCTATGAAAAACATTTTATTCAGAATTGTTGTTCTGACAATTTTAATAAGTTCCTGTAATTCGACGGACCAGAAAAAGGCAGGAAGTAAAGATGCTGAAATCGAAAGCAGGATCGACGATTTAATGGCAAAAATGACTTTGGATGAAAAAATTGGACAGTTAAATCAGTATACATCGAGATGGGAAATGACGGGTCCCGCGCCTGAAAATGTTGACTCTATGTTTATTTACAACATGATTAAAGAAGGTAAATTAGGTTCTATGTTAAATGTAACAGGTGCCTATGCGACCCGGAATGTTCAAAAATGGGCAATCGACAGCAGCAGACTTGGTATTCCCTTACTTTTAGCATACGATGTTATTCACGGTTATCGTACAATGTTCCCGATTCCTTTGGCCGAAGCTGCAAGTTGGGATCCTGAAGTAGTCAAACTTTCCGCACGAGTTGCAGCAATTGAGTCTGCCGCTTCCGGATTACACTGGACTTTTGCTCCAATGGTTGATATAGCTCGGGATGCCCGTTGGGGAAGGGTGATGGAAGGCTCCGGTGAAGATCCGTACCTGGGAGCAAAAATGGCTTATGCCAGGGTTAAGGGTTTTCAGGGAGACGATTTAGCTGCAGACAATACAATTGCCGCTTGTGCAAAACATTTCGCAGCATATGGATTTGCTGAAGCCGGGCGTGATTATAATACGGTTGACCTGGGGGAAAGAACCTTACAAAACATCGTGTTCCCTCCGTTTAAAGCTTGTGTTGATGCAGGTGTGGCAACTTTTATGAACGCGTTTAATGTAGTGGACGGAATACCAGCAACTGCCAATGCCTACCTTCAACGTGATATATTAAAAGGCGATTGGGAATTTGAAGGTTTTGTTGTTTCCGACTGGAATTCTGTTGGAGAAATAATTACCCATGGAACTGCAGCAAATAAAAAGGAAGCAGCCAAACTTGCAATAAAAGCCGGATCCGATATGGACATGGAAGGAAATGTATATATCGATGCTTTAAAAGAACTGGTGGAGGAAGGCACTGTTGAGGAAAGTTTAATTGATGACGCTGTACGAAGAATCTTACGTGTAAAATTTCAATTGGGACTTTTTGATGATCCCTATAAATATTGTAATGCCGAGCGCGAAAAAGAGTTAATATTAAGTAAAGAACATTTGGATGCCGCACGAGAGGTTGCTAAGAAAAGTATTGTTCTTTTAAAAAATGAATCCGGATTATTACCGCTAGCAAAAAACAATACAAAAATTGCTGTCATTGGTGAATTGGCAGAGAGCAAAGATGTGCCGCTGGGTAGCTGGCGTGCTCAGGCTATCACAAATTCGGGAGTTTCTTTGTTAGAGGGAATTCAAAATGCAGTTGGATCTTCGCAGGTTTTGTTTGAAAAAGGACCGGATTATACCGTTGGAGAACGTGGATTTGCAATACCTGTTTACATTAATAATACAGATTTATCGGGACTTAATGAAGCTAAAAGAGCAGCCAGAAAATCAGATGTGGTGGTTTTGGCTTTAGGAGAAGATTGTTTCCAGACAGGTGAAGGACGAAGTCAGACCGATATTTCGTTAAAAGGATTGCAACAAAGGTTATTGGAAGAAATTTATAGTATTAATAAAAATGTTGTTGTGGTATTGATGAATGGTCGCCCGCTGGAAATAAACTGGATGGCAGAGCATATTCCTTCTGTTTTAGAAACATGGCATTTGGGTTCGGAGGCCGGTAACGCCATTGCGGATGTACTTTTTGGTGTTTATAATCCTTCAGGGAAATTACCGGTTTCGTTTCCTCGCTCTGTTGGCCAGCAACCATTGTATTATAATCATCTGAGTACTGGCCGGCCTTTTGGAGATCCCAATGGAGCAGTTTTCTGGTCGCATTATACTGATGAAAGTAATGCTCCGCTTTATCCCTTTGGCTACGGTTTAAGTTATACTACTTTTGAATATTCAGATTTAAAATTATCATCGAATGAAATGAGTGAAAGCGGGAATATTAAGGTTGCTGTTTCGGTAAAAAATACAGGAAAATTTGCAGGTGAAGAAGTTGTACAATTATATATTCGCGATTTGGTTGGAAGCATTTCACGTCCGGTAAAAGAACTCAAAGGATTTGAAAAAATAAGCCTGACACCAGGAGAATCAAAAGAAGTTAATTTTACTATAACAACAAAAGAACTTGAGTTTTTTGGTGCTTCAAATGAATGGAAAGCAGAACCGGGAGAATTCAAACTTTGGGTAGGAACGAATTCTGCCGCAGGATTGGAGGCTGGTTTTGTTTTAAAGTAAAAAATATCAAATGATATTGAAAAATCCCGGTGTTTATCCGGGATTTTTTATTGATATTTATGGTTTATATACTGATATGAACAATATTAACAGACTCGTAGAAAAAGCACTTTCTGAAAAATTCGGTGAAAAAGTAATTGTTTCTTCGTCAGGTTCAATTGGAGGAGGGTGTATAAACCATGCATCAAAAATCACAACAAATGTGGGTAGGTTCTTTTTAAAATGGAATTCTCATTGTGCCAGTGACATTTTTTTGCGGGAAGCAGAAAGTTTAAAAGAGTTAAAAAAGGCTGCTCAAAATCAATTGGCGGTACCCGAAGTTTTTGTGGCTAAGGAAGTAGATTCTTCTCCCGGGTTTTTGGTGATGGAATACCTTGATTCAAACAGTTCATTTACAAAAAGTGATGAACAGTTGGGTAGGGGTCTTGCTTTAATTCATAAATATCCAAACGATAAATTTGGTTTTTATAATGATAATTATTGTGGGGCAACAATTCAGAATAATCAATGGAAAAGCAACTGGGGGGAATTTTTTCGGGATAACAGATTAAAGTTTTTACTAAAATTAATCCAATCAGAAAGGCCCTTACCATCGAAAGAAATTGATGTTTATGATAGTTTACTGGAGCAAATACCTTCTTTAATTCCTCAAGAATCCAAAATAAGTTTAATACATGGTGATTTATGGTCGGGTAATTTTATGAATACAATAAATGGTCCTGCATTAATCGATCCTGCATCTTACTATGCCGATCGTGAAATGGAATTTGGAATAATTACTATGTTTGGCGGCTTTTCCAATCGTTTTTTTTCAGCTTATAACGAGGTGTTTCCATTACCTTCAGAATGGAGAGAACGAAATAAGCTGTACCAGTTATTCCATGTTTTAAATCACTATTATCTTTTTGGAGGAGGTTATCGGCAACAGGCACTAAGGATTGCAGAATCTTATTTGTAATTTTTAAAATAATTATAAGGTAAAAACCGCCATTCTGATTAATTTTAATGTTTCAACCAAAAGCTAATCTGATGATAATTCAAAAAGCCAAAGAAATAAAGCCATTTATTGTAATGGAAGTGCTTGAAAAAGCGGCTGAGATGGAAAGTCGGGGGATAGATGTAATTCACATGGAAGTTGGTGAGCCCGATTTTGACGTTCCTGTTTGTGTTTCAGAAGCGGTAGAACAAGCTTTTAAGGAGGGAAGGACACATTATACTCATAGTATGGGTGATCCTGAATTAAGGGAAGAAATTGCCAACAGATATCTTAAAGATTATGGTGTTAAGGTTTCACCCAATCAAATTATTGTAACGTCAGGAAGTTCTCCTGCAATATTATTAACTCTTGGTGTTTTATGCGATTGCGAAGATGAAGTTATCATCTCTGATCCGGGATATGCATGTTATCAGAATTTTATTCGTTTTGTAAATGCCAAACCAGTTAAGGTTCCGGTTTATGAAGAGGATGGTTTTCAGTACAGGCCTGAAGAAATAGCTAATAGAATTACAGCAAAGACTAAAGCTATTATGATAAACAGTCCGATGAATCCTACAGGAAATATTTTATCAAGTCAAGTAATGAAGGAGCTTACTCAATTTAATATTCCAATTATCTCTGACGAAATATATCATGGATTGGTTTATGTAAAAAGGGCACATTCTATATTGGAGTTTTCTGAAAATGCTTTTGTTTTAAATGGATTTTCTAAATTATACGCTATGACCGGCCTTAGATTAGGTTATGTTATTGCACCTGAAGAATGTGTTCGGCCGATGCAAAAGTTACAACAAAACCTTTTTATTTGTGCCGGCTCAACTGCACAGCGGGCAGGTATTGCTGCACTTCGGTTGGCAGGTGAGGATGTTAAAAGAATGAGAATTACCTATGACGAACGTAGAAAGTATTTAATAAAACGCTTAACGCAACTGGGATTTAAAATAAAAGTTCCGCCAACCGGGGCCTTTTATATATTTGTAAATACCAAACACTTATCATCCGATAGTTACAAATTAGCATTTGATATTCTGGAAAAAGCACATTTGGGTGTAACCCCGGGAACCGATTTTGGAGAAAACGGGGAAGGTTTTATTCGTTTTTCGTATGCTAATTCCTTGGATAATATTAAGGAAGGAATGAACCGTTTGGAAAATTACTTAAATCAAACTTTATTTCCTGTATAACTATTATTACACTTACAGAATCGCAGCCGGAATATATTGTTAACTTCTCTTTTTTTATTCCTATATAAAAACATTCATTTTTTTAGAATTTTTTTATTTTTTTTCCTGTAAGTAAAAAGAGATTTTAAAAATCAAATTCTTAGTTAAAATGAACCTTCGAATTTCAATTAATTACTACCTGAATCAGGAAAGTGATTTTTTATCATCTGCAATACTTTTATGAAAATCTTAAGTTGTTATTTAACAGTTTTTTATGTAAAACATATTTCTACTTTCGCCGTCGTTAATTACAATTGAGAAACAGAAAACAAATTTTTAAAATCTAAAATTTTTAAGTTATGAGCAAATTAAATGGCACACTAACAATTTTTGTTTGTATAATTTTAGTTTCAACATCGGTTTTTGCAACCAACACAAGAAAAGAATTCAGGGAATTCGAAATTACATCGGTTAATGATATAATTGTTGGTAAGAGTGTTGAAGCAATCTGGACAGTTGGTTACGGTGAAAATGAAAAACCGGTAACAGTGGTAAAAAGAAAAACCATCGAAGGACCAGAGTACATAGTGTATTCTAAACACTTTGAAGTAAGTTATGGCATAACTTCAAAAGGATTCGGAACTAAAGAAGTCAGAAATTCATGGAGTAATGTTCCTAAAAAGATTAACAGAGCAGTGATAAGCAGAAAAGAATTTAATAAGCAAAGGGTAATTACAACCAACAAAGTTGATGACGAAACAGCTTTGGGATTAATTGCAAGTTACCTGCCTTTTCTCATTAACGATGGCTATACGCATTTACTAAACTAGATTTTTATAACCTGATTTTTTAAAGAACCGTGGCATTGTCACGGTTTTTTTATATACATCCGCAAACAAATCCTTCGGCCAGACTATCAAGTAATTCCTTTACTTTTAATTTTTCTTTGTTGCTTCCATTACAATTTTGGCAAACATGTAAATTTACTTCAGGATTTAATCTTAATAATTCTGCAGAAAATTCTAATTCACAAACAAAGCATTGTTTTTTTGCCTTTGACATTTTAAAATTTTTTAACAAAAGTAAGAATTTCAGAATAAGCTTTTGGAATGAACTGTTGAATTATAAATTATAAGTAAAAAATTCGTTCAGTTTAATCCGAAAAACAGTTCATACTGAACAAAATAATCAGCAAATGATAAATATAGAAATTCAACTCTCCTTATAAATGCTGGGATTCAGGAATACTTATTTAGATTTTTTTTAAATTTCAAAAAACTCGAAAATTTCCATTAAAAAAACAGATCATCTATCTGATCCTTTAATATTTTTCGTATGTTTGACAGCCTAAATCAGCAACAAAAATTAAGTTCGCTTAAAATAATTTAACAGATATGACCAAGATCAAACCATTACTAATGTTTGTACTATTATTATTAATAATATATAGTTGCAAACAGGAACAGGACATATACAAAAGGCCAGAGTGGTTGGCGGGTAAAGTATATACTCAGGTAAAATCAACACCTGAGCTCTCAACTTTTGCCCAGTGTATAGAATTAACTGGCTACGATCAAATTCTTGATGTTTCTGGTAGTTATACAGTTTTTGCGCCCACAGATAATGCTTTTAAATTGTATTTCGAAACAAATCCAAATTACAATTCAGTTGAGGATATTCCTCCTTCGGTTTTGGAAGAATTGGTTAAGTATCATATCGTTCAGAACCCATGGAGTAAGGATCAACTTCGAACTTTGGATGTTTATGGATGGATTGATACCTTATCAACAGATAACAACAAACCAAGGGGATTTAAACGTGAAACACTTTTATTAAACGACGACCGAAAATATGGTATAAAAAGTGTTAAAGAGGGGAATGATTCAAAATTTGTTATTGTTGATACTTTAACCACAAGTAAAACAAGAAAAGTAGTTACTGATTCCAGAAAGTATGTTCCCATTTTTTACAAGGAGTACTTTAATATCTACGATTTGAATTTTGGAGATTTTGAATTTTATTTTGACCGTCCGTTTTTGAATCCTGAAGATATTTATTTTGCCGGTGCGAGGATAACCAGTGAAGAGATTCCGGCAGAAAATGGTTTTGTTTATTCAATTGACAGGGTAGTTGAGCCGCTTGAAAATGCGGCACAAATCATTGAAAACAATTCTGGCTTTAATGATTATACTGATTTTCTGGATGTTTTAAATCAGTTTCCTGATTTTGAATACAATCGGGAAAAAACATTGGATCAACCTGGTGCCGAAGAAGGTTTGGATGTAGATTCACTGTTCAACCTGACTTATCCGGAATTAACTTTTGATTTTGGACAGGAAAGAACATCACCACCTTCGGGAACCTATGGATTACCAAGTAATGTAACAATCCGTTACCACCATGGATTAATGGCTCCAACGAATGAAGCATTTGAAACTTTTATTAACGAGTATATCAAAATTCCAAATGGTTGGGGAACCCTTGAAGGTGCACCGGAGAATATTAAAAGGATAATTGCAAATACCTATATGTCGGTAAATACAATTTATCCAACTGATTTTAATACAGGATTTTATAACGGTGAATTGGATGTTGTTAAACTAAATGAAGCTGATATTGTTGAGAAAAAGTTTGGCAGTAACAGTACTTTTCTTGGTTTGAGAAATGCAGTTGTACCACGGGCTTTTAAAAGTGTAACCGGTCCTGTTTATCTGCAACGAGGTTATACAAAGGTAATGCTTGCAATTGAACAATCAGGGCTGTTATCGGCGTTAAAAAGAGATACGGAAGAGTACATGTTCTTTGTGGAAAACGATGCAAACAGCTCGCAGGACTCTTCTTTAATCTATAACGCTGCTACGGAAAATTTCTCAGTATTCCTGGTTTCTCCTGGTTCTTTTCAGGAGTATGTTTTAAGTATAAACGACTTACGAACTTTATTATTAAACCAGGTAGCAACTGCCAAAGCTGAAGGAATAGCAAGAAAAGAGTTTATTCCAAACCTTGCAGGAAACATAATTATTGTAAATAATGTTACAGGTGAATACTCTGGAACCGGGCCAACAACAAAAGGATACCGAGGCATAGAAGTTGAACCTGAGTTTCCAAGGGTACTTAGTGATGTTGTTGATAACGGAATTACTTACGATGTTCAAAACTGGTTTAGTTATTCAAGTCCTTCACTATTCAGCAAAATTTCAACAAGTTATCCGATGTTCCATTCTTTATTAAGAAAGGCCGGTTTAACAAACGATAAAGAATATCGCTATACGTTTATTACGGATAACGATTTTTATACTGTGTTTTTACCAGGCGATGATGCCATTACTGAAGCCGGACTTGCAGATTTACCGGTAGATGAATTAAGAAATGTTCTTCTGTTTCATTTCGTTCAGGGTGATATGATTTTCACAGATGGGAAAAAACAACAGGCCTATTACGAAACTGCCAGAATAGACGAAAGATCAACCCAATATACTACTGTATTTACTTCAATGTATATCAAGCCCGGACTTGATATGATTCAAATTCCCAGAAAGGATGGAAGCAGTTATGTTGAGTTTGAAGAAGCGGATGAAACAACCAATATTTTAACCGGGGTAACCGGAGGTACTGGTCAGGAAGTTTTCCCAATCATGTACAATAATGGTGTCATTCACGAGATAGATAAAGTATTAAATGTTGAAGAATTGGACATTAGGTAAAAGCTTAGATCAATTTTCATAAAAATTAAACCAAAGGTTTGTGAATAAGATGAAAAAAATCAAATCAGCCATATTTCTAGCTCTAGCACTGTTTTCCATAACTACTGTTTTTGCTCAGGAAAAAACAATTATCAGGGGACGTGTTATCGATGCAATGGATAAATCTACGATTATCGGAGCTAACGTAGTGGAATATGACAAAGACAATCGTGTTATTAACGGAACGATTACCAATGTAAACGGTGACTTTGTTTTAACAATGAAGGACCCTTCTAACATTGTAAAAGTTAGTGTAATCGGTTATAAGGCTACGGAAATTACCGTGGATCCATCAAAGGCAATTATGGTGGAGCTAGCTTCCGACGATGTTGCAATTGGAGAGGTAAAAGTAACCGCCGAAGCAAGAACTACAGGTGGATTAACTAACATTGCAGATCGTGATAAAGCCGGTGCAAGTGTAAGAATCGACCTGATGGAAATGCAGGATGCAGGTATTACCTCTGCAGCTGATGCACTTCAGGGTAAAATTAGTGGACTGGATATTATCAGTGCATCAGGTGACCCGGGATCGGGCTCGCAGCTTGTTATACGTGGTTTAAGTTCAATGGGTAACAACCAGCCTTTAATTGTTATTGATGGTATCCCTCAGTTTAAAGTTCAACAGGGAAGTATTGATTTAACGTCCGCCGACAGTGAAGATATCAGTAACCTTATCAATATTGCACTTCAGGATATAAAATCAATCGAGGTATTAAAAGATGCGGCGTCAACGGCAATTTACGGTTCGCGTGGTGCCGATGGTGTATTATTAATTGAAACCCATAAAGGTAGAATGGGTAAAGTACAATTCGATTTCCAGTATAAAAACAACAATAACTTCCAACCACCAGCAATTCCTATGCTTAATGGTGATGAATACATTATGTTGCAGTTAGAGCAGTGGCACAATGCTTACGGTGTTTTTAACATGGATCCGGAAATTGCCTATGACCAGGACTATGACCAGTTTCACAATTATTCAGCAAATACCGATTGGTTAAAAGAAATTACACAGGATGGAGTATCACACGACTACTATTTTAGTGTTTCAGGGGGTGGAGAAAAAACAAGATATTTTACTTCCTTTGGTTATCTAGATGAAGGAGGTACAACAATTAATACGGGCTATCAGCGGTTTTCTTCTCGTGTAAACCTCGACTATTTCCTATCAAGAAATCTTCAGTTTCAGGTTAAATTTAACTATACATCAAGTTTAAGAGAAAGAAACCTTGAACTTCAGGGTAGTCACTGGAAAAGGAGAAATATCAGGGAGATGGCATACATTAAGTCTCCAAATATGAGTATTTATGAGCACGATTCGGAAGGAAATCTTACCGGCGAATATTTTACTCCAATTCAAAGTTATCAGGGTGACGGAATTACCTATTTTAACCCGGTTGCTGTTGCTGAACTGGGAAGGAGAGATGAGAACTTTAATAAACTCGAAAATTCGTTTATGCTGCAGTATCGTTTAAATGACATTATAACATTTCGTACAACGGTGTCGTTTCAGTATGGTGGTAATAAGAACAAGAGTTTCCTTCCATACAATGCCATTGGTGCTGATTGGATAGCATGGGATATAAATATGGCAGAAGAAAGCAATTCGCTTAATCAAAGCATTCAGTCTGAAACTTCAATGTTGTTTGGCTCTCCATTTAGAAACGAAGATCATGAAATGTCGGGAATGTTAACCTGGCAAACTGATGCAGCAAGCAGCGAATGGATGCATTTGCAGGGTAATAAAATTCCAAGTACAGATATTCAGGATCCTGCAGTTGATGCAGGCAGAGGTTGGATTGGTACAGGTTCAAGCGAGAACCGTTTGTTAAGTGGTAAAGCAAACGTAAATTATAAGTATAAGGACAGATACCTGTTTCAATCTAACTTAAGTTATGATGCCCACTCCTCATTTGGTTCAAATAACAGATGGGGTGCATTCTATGGTCTTTTTGCAGGTTGGCGTTTTTCAAGCGAGCCCTGGTTAAATTCATGGACATGGCTTGGCGAAAGTATGTTAAGGGTTAGCTATGGTGTTTCAGGTAGGCAGCCCAGCGATGTTTATGCACGTTTTGCTACTTACGAATCAACAGGTAGTGGTGCTTATATCCTGAATCCGGCAATTGCACCTACCAGCGTTCAGTTAAATAATTTGCGCTGGGAGACCATTTCATCATGGGATATTGGTGGAGAATTAAGTTTGTTTAAAGACAGGTTCTACCTGGAAGGTGATATCTATGAGAAAGTCACATCTGACATATTATTTGATAGGTATGACATTCCATATTCTTCGGGATTTAGTCAACTGAGATATCTTAATGCCGGAGAGATGAAAAACTATGGTTGGGAATTAATGGCCGATGGTAAAGTAGTTATGACCAAAGACTGGTTGTGGTCGTTAAATTTTAACGTTTCGCAAAACATCAACTCTTTTAGCAAATTACCGGAAAACTTTAATACTGAACGTTCAACTTCAATCAGTAATAACCAATATCCGCGAAGGGTAGTTGAAGGAGAACCTATTGGATCATTCTTTGGATTCCGTTATCTGGGTGTTTATTCTACAGATGCCGAAGCAGTAGCAAAAGATGCTGATGGAAATATTCTGTATGATGCAGAAGGAACACCAATTCCTATGAGATATACAGACAGTTACGTTTTTAAAGGTGGTGATCCGATTTATGAAGATGTTAACAAAGATGGAAAAATTGATATTAACGATGTGGTTTATATTGGTGACTCGAACCCGAATTTTATTGGAGGTTTTGGTTCAACACTAAAATATAAAAACTGGAACTTCTCAATGTCGTTTCACTACAGGTTAGGTTTTGATATTATTAACGGAATTGCCATGCAAACGCAGGGTATGAGAAACAAGGACAATCAAAGTAAAGCAGTATTAAATCGCTGGAGAAAACAGGGAGATGATTACGAAGGTATGCTTCCACGTGC
Source organism: uncultured Prolixibacteraceae bacterium (assembly GCA_913063265.1). GTDB lineage: Bacteria > Bacteroidota > Bacteroidia > Bacteroidales > Prolixibacteraceae > Draconibacterium. Next base: position 97,493 of record CAJXZG010000001.1, read on the forward strand.
TTACATGTGGCACCCTGCCAGTAACCTTGGTTCAGACAGATATGTTGAGCAAGGAGATTATCTGCGTTTAAATAATATTAAACTTTCGTACATGTTAAGTCAGGAATTGTGCAGAAAAATTGGTGTTAGAAAAGCCAATATTGCAGTTAGTGCACGTAAACTGATAACATGGACAAATTATACCGGTCAGGATCCGGAAGTTGGACAGAATGCCAGTGACCCGTTCTGGATTGGAGTGGATTATGCAAGAACTCCTCCTCCAAAGGTAATTACATTTAGTATTGGTGTCGGATTCTAAAAAATTATGCTGAAGATGAGAAAGAAATTAAAATATTTGATAGTTGCATTGATGGTTTTTACACAAATCTCATGCGATAACTGGTTAGAGTTAATACCTCCTGGAGGATTAATCAGAGAAGAATTCTGGAAAACCAGAGCAGATGTGGATGCTGTTCTGATGGCTGCTTACAGCCAGTTTGCCAATTTGGATAGTAAACTGTTTATGCTTGGTGAACTCAGGGGAGATATGGTGATAGGCGGCCCACGTCAGGGGGGAAATGAAAGACAAATCTCTGAAAACAACATTTACCCGGACAATAATTTTACCGATTGGGCTAATTTTTACAAGGTAATCAACTATTGTAACGAGGTAATAGTAAATGCACCAAAAGTTCAGCAAATAGATAATACATTTACCGATTACCAAATGCAGGGATTGGTGGCAGAAGCTTATTTCCTTAGAAGTTTGGCATACTTTTATCTGGTCAGAGTTTATAACGAAGTACCACTAATTCTTTTGCCAAGTGAATCGGATGACTCTGAATTTTATGTTGAAAAACAATCAGAAGAAACAGTATTAAATCAAATTGTACAGGATCTTGAAACCAATAGGCCATTTGCTCCTTCAGGTAGTTTTAAAACCATTGAACAGAATCTTGGAAGAGCTTCAAAAGCCTCATACGATGCTTTACTTGCAGATATAGCTTTATGGCGTTTTGATTATGAGAAAGTAATTGAACATGCATCAAGGGTAGAACAAAATGAGTTATTGGTATTAATGCCAAGTGGAAGGTGGTTTGAGTTGTTTTATCCTGGAAATTCATTGGAGAGTATATTTGAATTTCAGTTCGACCAAAGTCAGAGACAAAATAACGGCACTTACGGTTTAACAAGCAGAAGCAGCAATCGTTATAAGCCAAGCCAAAAAGCATTGGAGATGCTTAGTTTTAAGTATGCAAGCGAATTGGTAAGAGGAGAGGATTCTTCAATACGTAAATATGGTGAAGATGATTTTATAATCTGGAAATATGTAGGACAGGCGCCTGATGGTCAATCAGAAAGATCAGGTTCTGACCAGCAAAGCTGCAACTGGATAGTTTATCGTTTAGCCGATGTAATGTTAATGAAAGCTGAAGCATATTCACAGCTGGGAAACTATCCACAGGCATTTCAAATAATAACCGAAATCAGAGACAGAGCAGGTGTAGCAACAAGAAATATTGCAAACTCACCTACTGCCTATGAAGATGCCATTTTGGAAGAAAGAGCACTGGAGTTTGCATACGAAGGAAAAAGATGGTTCGATTTACTACGTATGGGACGTCGAAACAATTATGCAAGAAAAAATACACTTATCGAAATTATTGTGAGTAATGTTCCATCTACACAAAAGAGGATATTGGCAACTAAATTAACAAATCCTAATGGTTGGTACTTACCAATTTACGAAAGTGAAATAGAAAGAAACAGAAACCTTACTCAAAATCCATATTACGATTTCTAGAAAAATTGTAGATACTAAAGTTTCTATTTGGATTAAAAACTAAAAAAGGATGAAAAAGATATTTTATATAATAAGTTTACTGGCATTTGCAGTTGCGGTAAATTCCTGTAAAGAACCGGAAAGGGTAGCAGGTTTTGAGGATGCTGAACAAAATACCATTTACGATTACGTGGTCAACGATGAAGCTTTTTCTGATTTCAAAGCTATTTTGGAAGTGGGCGGATTGGATAAAACATTAAGTGCGTACAATCCCAACGGTAACGGGTATACTTGTTTTTTACCCAGTAACGATGCAATAAACAATTTTATTCAAAACACTGAGGGTATTTCATCGATCAACGATATATTGAATAATCCTGATTTTGCTGCTGCTTTTGGCAGGTATCATGTATTGAATATGCTGGCACACACTCAGGATTTTCCATTTGGTGCTTTCCCGGAACCGACCTTATCAGAGGATTATTTAACGGTTAGTTTTATTATTGAAGAAGATACTTCTTATTATAAAATCAATAACCAGGCGGCAGTAAGTTATCCGAATATTGAGGTATCAAACGGGTTTATCCATGAAATTGAAACTGCCCTTGAACCTATTACATTTACAAGTTATGGTTGGCTTCAGGCAAATTCAGGTTTTAGCATTTTTAAAGAAGCTATGGAATTAACCGGAGTGAAAGAATTAATTGATTTTAATGTAAAAGAGTTTGAAAACATTCAGCCTGTTACACTATTGGTTGAGCCGGATTCAATTTATCAAAAACGAGGAATTAACAGTGTTCAGGATTTGGCAAATTTAATTAGTCCTGATGACCAGGATTATACGAGTATCACAAATCCGTTGTTTAACTACTGTTCTTACCACATATTAACCGGGGGAAGATATATTAACGATTTTGAAGGACAAGCTACCAACTATACAACACTTTCTGAAATTCCACTAAATATTAACGGTAATGGAAACGACTTGTTGATTAACAGGGGAAAACAGGTATTTGATACAATTATTTCCGGAATTGATACAACTATTATAGACTACATCGGATTCTTGTATGATGAAAGTAATGTTAATTCACAATCTGGTGTAATTCACCAAATCAATCAGATAATGGAACAGGTTCAACCCTCAAGGGCAATTGTAACTTTTGAATTCTGGGAAGAACCATTGTTAAATGAATACAGAAGAGAGCCGGGAACTTATTTAATTGAAGAAAAAGAATCCTTGTATCATATTGATTGGGAAGGTGTTGATTTATTCTTTATTAAGCGTGGAGAGAACATGTCGGCCTGGAGTAACGATTATCTTGAAATGAACGGCGATTTCCGGATTTCTTATGAAATTCCAAAGGTTGTTCAGGGGCGATATGAAGTATTCCTTGGCGCAGAAAGATACAATTCAGAAAATGCTTTGATTGAAGTATTTATTGACGGTAAAAAGATTAGTAGTTTAATTGACCTTTCTCAGGGAGGTTCAGCGAATAATCCATTCCAGAGAATTGAACTGGGAACTGTTGATTTTAAACGTTACGCTACGCATACGGTTGAAATAAGACCTATGATTCCCGGAAGGTTTTTATGGGACTATATAAGATTTGAACCATATTAATTGAAAGAAAATGAGAACGATGAAAACTCGGAAATCTTTTTTTAAAATTCCGAATGGATTCGAAAAAGATATGAAAACTAACAATTTTAATAAGATGAAATTCAAACTAAAAATATTATTAATTGGATTAATAATTATAAGTGCAGCCGGATGTAAAAAGGAGTGGGATGAGCACTATAATGTTTATCCTGAAACCGTTGATGAAAACGTTTGGGATGTAATTCAAGCCGATCCAAAATTTTCAAGTTTTATTGAAATTGTAAAACAGGCACAAATGGATACTTTGTTTGAATCGGATATTGCCTATACAATTTTTGCACCAACCAACGATGCGATTTCTAACTTCGAAGGATTAAGTGAATTTGATGATGTGATACTGGCCTATCATTTTTGCTCGCATTTCATAAATGTCAGTAACATTCAGGGAAAACGTCAGGTTCAGACTTTAACAGAGAAATTTGCATTGTTCGAAAGACAGGGAAGTAAAGTAACCATTGATGAGATTGAGGTTCAGGATGAAAGCCCTTTATACAGAAATGGCAAATTCTTTACCATGGGAGAGGTAATCGAACCCAAACCAAACCTATACCAATATTATGAATTTACCAATCCGGTATTAAGTAATTATATCGATACACAGGATACAATAATTATTGACAAGGAAAAAAGTAAGCCTTTGGGATTTGACCCTGATGGAAATACAGTTTATGATACTGTTTCTATTATTGCGAACAAATTTGAAATGAAATATTTCCCTGTAAAACAAGAGTTTAGAAATCTTTCGAGTACAATTGTTTTTCCAAAAGAAGAAGATTACCGCAGTGCGCTTGATGTTATGGCAGATGCGCTTGGAGATGATTATATTGACTATAACGATATCCCCATCGATTGGCAGGAGGAAATTTTAATACCGCACTTACTTTATCAGGGTGTATTCCTAAACAGATTAGAACCTGAAGAGTTTGAATGGAAATCTCCCGAAGATACATTAAAGCTTTTAAATGTGTTGGGTGATAGTGTTGTTATTACTTATGTTCCGACAGATAAAGCATTATGCAGCAACGGTTACGCTTATAACTACGAATCCTTTGAAATTCCTGACTCATTGTATCAGGGAGGTACAAAAATGGAAGGAGAAGACCTTTTACATCCAACCGGATTAAACAAATATGCCTGGAAAGACAGCGTTTATGCGAGCAGCGATATTTCTTTAATACCTTCACAGGAGTTAATTCAGGGTGCGTCAAACGATTCCATTATCAGGGTTAATTTCCCAAAAGGATACAGTGGCAACTTTTCACTGGAATTCAAAAGTCCAAAGCTTTTCCCAAGAAAATACCAGATGGTTATAGCTACTCACATGGACATCGGTGGAATTTTCGACATTTATGTTAATGATGAACTGGTAAAGACATTTGACTATTATCAGTACATAATTTATCGTGGAGTGCTGTTCAGCGTTACGGGTGAAAGATTTATCCCAAGAGGAAGATTTAACAGGTTCGATATGTATGTCGATAATCTGGTTGAATACGGTAACGCAAAAATTAGAATAGAATACAAAGGGCCAAGCTTTGTAGCAAGCAATGGTTTGGTAATTGACTATATTGATTTTATACCTGCAGTAGAATAAATTTTAAGTAGCAAAAACCAGTAGTTGAGACTAACCTATGAAACGAGCATTACAAAATTTGAAAAACAGTAAAAGCATTAAAAGCGAGTTCCATGAGTTACAACTGAAGGCAAACAATTTTAGACGAATGAAAAGAGATTTAAACATGATAGCTTGCTACAATTGCATTAACAAAGTAAAGGATATGCTTTTATATAGAAATTCAGGCAATACAACGTCAATTGTTCGGCAAAATATGTCAGGGCATAAGCGTTCAATGCAAATAGATATTATAATGAATAAAAAATTGTTATTCGCAAATTTCCGAAAGATAACAGTCATAACTTCAATGCTTGTTTTATTTATTTCAACGGCATTTGCACAGGATACAATTCTTGTGAGAGGAACGGTTGTTAATGGTATAAATAATCCTGTATCAAATGTATCTGTAGGAGTAGAGGGATCATTTGAATTACCTGTGATTACAAATGATGCTGGAGAGTTTGAAGTAAAAACCTTATCCGGCGAGGTTTGGCTAAATGTTTCTCCATCAGGTGGATACAAAGGGAAAAGAATTTACCTTAATAATCGCACAGAGCTTAAAATCTACCTGACATCAAATGATGTTGCATCTGGAGAAGATAAGCTTTCTGTTTTATCTCAGGATTTTTTAAAAAGGAATATGATTTCATCTTTTACATCAGTAAATTCAGGTGAAATAAAGAAAACACCGATAATAACCTTAAATCAGTTTTTTCAGGGAAGAGTATCTGGAATGAATGTAATTAACCGTTCAGGAGATCCGGCCAGTGGAGCTGTTTCTTTTTTACGAGGTGTAAATTCCATCAACTCCAACAACGCACCTTTATATGTAGTTGATGGTATTCCGGTAATGTCTCCGAATGTATTTGGTTCAAATCTCGATGGATTTGAATACAATCCTTTGTTGAGTATTAACCCGATTGATATATCGAGCACTGTTGTTGTAAAAGATCCGGTAATTACTTCAGCATATGGTTCAAAAGCTTCTAATGGATTGGTTTTTGTGCAAACTTTAGATCCAAGTGCAACACAAACTGTTGTTGAATTAGATTTACGAGGTGGATATTCTCTGGCTCCGGATAATCAGATTCCACAAATGAACGGGGCTCAACATAAAACTCTGATTAGTGAATTATTATTTTCATCAGGTACACCGGAAGAATTAATAATTGAAGAATATCCAAACTTGTATTTAACACCTGATGAGGACAGGTATAAGGATTACCAGCACAATACCAATTGGCAGGATAATGTTTTTACCAATGCAGCTTTTACCAATGTAAACGTCAAAGTAAAAGGTGGTGATGAAATTGCAAGATATGGTTTGTCATTTGGTTACATGAATAGCAACAGCATAATTAAAAACTCGGGTTACGATGGTTATAATTTAAGATTTGTAAGTCTGCTGAACATTTTTACCTGGTTAAAAATGAATGCCAGTGTATCTTTAAGTTATAACAATTCAAAACTTACCGAGTCGGCAAGAGTAACTCAAACCAGTCCATTGTATGCTGCGTTAGCCAAATCACCTTTATTAAATCCTTATCAATATGATGACGAAGGAAAAGAACTTACAGCTTTAAGTGAACCTGATGAGTTAGGAATAAGTAATCCTCAGGCAATCATTGATAATTATGAAGCCAAGAATAATAATTTTAACTTTGTTTCTACCCTGGGTTTCTCAGCCGAGTTAAAAGATAATTTAACTTTAAACTCCAACTTCGGTATTACATATAATGTATTGAAAGAGCAAATATTTATGCCTAACAGGGGGATGGAGGAATATTACAATAAAGAAGCACACAATGTTTCCAAAGCAACAAACAATTCCTTAAACTCATTTTATAATAACACATACCTGAAGTATAGCAAAGCATTTGGAACAAATCATATGTTAACTTCAAACACAGGTTTTAATATTTTAACCAATAAGTTTGAGTTGGATTGGGGATTAACTAAAAATGCTCACGAGAATGATGAGTACCGAATGATACAGGATGGGCAGTGGAATTTGCGTGATATGGGAGGTGCTAACCGCTCATGGAACTGGATATCTTTCTATGAAAATTTAACCTACGGATTTAAAGATAAATATCTTGCATCAGTAACTTTAAATCTTGATGGTTCATCAAGAGTTGGTGAAAATGCTGACGGCACATTTAAAATCGGAGGTGCACCATTTGGATTGTTCTATTCTTTTGGTGGCGCATGGAGAATTAATAATGAATCCTTTCTGAAAAACAAGCCTAAACTGGAGGAATTGAAACTCAGATTATCCTATGGCCTTTCAGGTAATGATGACATTGGAGAAGCAAACTCAACAGAATACTATAATGCAGTGAAGTTTCGCCAAACAGCTGGTTTAGTGCCCGGAGTTGTTCCAAACGACAAACTGACTTATGAAAAAATATCACAGCTAAACGGTGGTTTGGATATTGCAATGTGGGCAAACAGGTTCCAGGCAAGTATCGATGTATTTCAATCTACCATTGATAATATGTTAATTTATGCACCACTGGAAGCGTATTTTGGTTTCGATTTTCGTCCTGAAAATGGAGGAAAGATGCAGAATACCGGATTTGATTTGAGCTTATTTTTTAGGTTTGTAGACAGGCCTAACTTTAAATGGGACGTTCAGGCAACTTATTCTCAGGTTAAAAATGAAGTGCTAGAAATAAAGGGTGATAAACTCGTAACTAAATTAAAAGTTGCTGAAATAGTGAATATGCCTGGTGAACAAGCCAATAGTTTCTATGGCTATATTTATAAGGGTGTATATTCTTCGGCAGAAGAAGCAGAACAGGCTAATCTGGTTAATGCCAGGTATCAGAAGTATCAGGCAGGAGATGTGATTTATGAAGACATTTCCGGTCCAAACGGAACTCCGGATGGGGTAATTAACGATCACGACAAAACAGTTATTGGTTCATCGATGCCGGAAAGTTTTGGTGGTATAGGAAATACTTTTACATACAAACGGTGGTCATTAAATGCTTTTGTACAGTTTACAAATGGTAACGAGGTATTTAATTACCTGCGTTACACCAATGAAAGTATGATTGGATTGGGTAACCAAAGCAGTAAAGTACTTAACCGCTGGCAAACAAATGGTCAGCAAACCGAAATACCAAGAGCATTGTATGGTGACTACATTGGTAACTCAGATTTCTCGACCCGTTGGATTGAAGACGGATCCTATTTGAGATTGAAAAATGTATCATTAAGTTACACCATTCCTAACGAATGGCTGGTATTCAAAAATGCGCAGTTCTATATTTCAGGAACAAATCTTCTGACCTTAAGTAATTATTTAGGTTACGATCCTGAATTTGCATTTTCAAGTGCGCACTTTATGCAGGGAATTGATTACGGATTGACACCACAAGCGCGTCAGTTTGTTATCGGAATAAAACTAGGTTTATAACAGCATTATTTTGATTGATATGAGAACTTATAATAAATACACATCTATCGTTGGTATCTTCCTGATATCACTGCTCTTCTTTTCATCGTGTAAAGAATTTCTAAATCCCGAACAGGAGATTAATATCACCAAAGATAAACTATATGAAGATTGGTATGAATACAGATCTATGGCAATGGGATTATATGGAATCCAAACCGATCTTGTAGAACAGCTGGTTATTTTAGGTGAACTGCGGGGAGACTTGATGAAGATCACGGATAATGCCGACGCAGATATGGTGGAAGTATATAACTTCAACATTTCTAAAGAAAATAAGTATGCGCAACCAACCAATTTCTTTAGATTGATTACAGCCACAAACAGTTTTATAACAGAGTTAAAGACAAGACGTCCTGAAGTACTTAATCCGAAAAGTCCTGTGAATAACTATGACAGGCTATATGGTGAAGCATTATGTATGAGGGCATGGGCCTATTTTAATGCAGTTCGTATTTATGGCAAAGTTCCGTTTCTTCCTGAATCAATTACTTCTATTGAAGAAGTAAATAAATTTCTGGAAACTCCGGGCACATATCTTGATACAGTAAAGATTGTTTACGGTACCAATGGGTATGATAATGATACTTTAAGGAATGTACAGGTTGAACTGGAAAAACAGTATTACGATATTGATTTGGTAATCGACCACTTTACCAACGAACTGGAAAATAACGTAAAATCAGTTGGTGTAAACCATTATATTGAAAATCAGGACCAAACATGGGAAGTCACTATTTGGAATAACTATGCATATCATGCTTTGTTGGGAATTATGTATTTAACCGAAGGAGATTTGGCAAAAGCAGCAAATAACTTTGAATTTATTACAGAAACCAATTCAGAAAATTATCGTTATCAGATTGATAATAGTTTTGCCAACGGAAACTGGAAGCAAATATTTACCAATATTGACATAAAGGAACATGTTTTTACCTTGTATTTTAATAAAGGGGAATACCAGCAAAACAGATTCCAGGAAATGTTCGAACCACGGGAACCGCATAAATATATGCTGAAACCAACCCGTAGTGCAATTTTAAAATGGGAAACTACGTGGGATAATTACAGACTTGCGGTTAACAATACTCAACCCTGGTTGACAAGAACTGTATGGAAAGGGTTACCTGGCGATTTTTACAGGGGCTATGGTGCATCTTATACATATATGCAAAATGGTGTAGAAATTCCTGAAATAAATGTCTTCCAGTCCTTGTGGTTAAAATCAGAAGAGGATTATCGTACCTCAGCTTTACTTGTTGAAGACGCAGATACAGTTATTTATAAGTATTCTATCAATAAAAATGTATTCGATCAGGATGCTAACTTTATTGTATACAGAGCTGCGGGAATTCACCTTTGGTTAGCCGAAGTATATGTATGGTGGAAGTTTGAGCAAAATGGCGTACCTCGGGAGTTTACATCAAATGCTGTAAATATTATAAATGACGGTTCTCAGTATAATATTAATAGTAACCGTGAACAACTTGGTGTACGTGGCAGAGTTGGATTTGGTGGTGCTACGGATGGTATCAGACCCGGAAACATTAACTATACCCGTCATCCGTTCACAAACGAAGTTACAGGATATATTGATGTGTCCGGAGATTTCCATGCATTACAGTTGTACCTTGAAGATCAGTTGATCGACGAAAGGGCCAGAGAACTTGCTTTTGAGGGAGAACGTTTTTATGATTTAATGCGTGTTGCAAAACGCAGGAATGATCCTTCTTTCCTTGCAAAACAAGTTTCAGAAAAATTCCCGGTTGAAAGACAAAGTGAGATTTATAATTTGTTGCTCGACGAAACTAACTGGTATATTAACTATTTCGATTAAGAAAATTTTAACAAAAAAATACAGGCAGGTTATTTAACAGTTTCCTGCCTTTTTTATTTATCATGAAAAAACAATGCTTCATAATTCTTGTATCCTTATTCACCCTCATTTTGGGATTTAAAATATCAAAGGCATCTGATATAATTAATATTGAAGCTTTAAACAGTAAAATCATTTTACTGCATTTTGATGATGGTTATGTTCGTTATCATAAAAAGGGGGAATCGAGGCAAAATGAATGGGTGGTTTCAGAACCTTTGGTTGTTGAAAAGGCAATGATTGCCAATAATTATCAAATTGTAAGCAGTGAAGGATATTATTCGAATCCACAAAATCCTGGGAAAGTTACACGTAAATCAAAAGGAACGGAGTATACATGGCTTTGCGAAAACTGGTCTCAGCTTGTCGGTTGTGTTAATACTTCTCCCGACCATGCAAAAGAACACTGGATTTATCTGCATTTGAATGAACCACTGGAAATGGGTAAAAAATACACCATTTTAACCAATGATATTGCCGGAAACGGGAATGAATGGGAACTTAACTTTACCCTTGAAAAAAACAGAACTGAGGCAGTGCATGTAAATATTATAGGTTATGATTCGCATGCACCAAAAAAGTATGGATATGTTTATCACTGGAGTGGTGAAGCCGGCGGAATTGATTTCTCAAATTACGAAGGAAACAACTTTTATTTAATTAATACAGAAACAAACGAAAAAGCATTTTCAGGGACCTTAAAATTCAGAAAGGACAAATACAATGCTGATACCAGACAGAGCGATACACCTAACGGAAACTATTCGGGTGCAGATGTGTACGAGTGTGATTTTTCAAATTTTAATGTTCCTGGAGAATATATACTTGCCGTTGAAAGTATTGGGCATTCTTTCCCGTTTAAAATTACTAAAGATGTCTACCGTCTTCCTTATTATACCTCAATACGCGGATTATATCATAACAGGTCGGGCATCGCACTTGAAGAACCTTTTACGGAATATACAAGGCCTGCACCTCATAATCCCCTGGAGACTCCCGGATTTTCAGGAAAGTTATTTTATACAACTTCGCGATTTATTGATTGGGAAGATCTTAATAATTCACCTGAGGATAAACCGGCAATTGAAGAGGGTATTCTTGGACCCATAAACACTTGGGGCTGGTACCAGGATGCCGGCGACTGGGATGGTTATTTCTGGCATATGAAGGTGCCGGCGATTTTAATGTTAACCTGGGAAATTGCTCCTGAAAAATTTGCCGATGGAGAACTGAACCTACCAGAAGGAACAAATGGTATTCCTGATATTCTTGACGAGGCCAGTTGGTTGATCCGATTTTTTTATCGCACCCGTCATGAAATTATGAACAAGGGTTACGGCACAGGAGGAGTTGGTTCCCGTGTAGCCCCCGATTGGTTTGGGCATGCGGAAAACGGAACACCTTCATATCTGGATAATGGAAAATGGATCATTTCCGGAGAGGATCCATTTACTACCTATTTTTATGCCGGACTTGCAGGGCATTATGCTTTGGTTCTGGATAAACTTGGTATTGAAGATCCTCACGGAATTGATTGGAAAAAAGAAGCTGAAGAAGCTTTTGAATGGGCTCGAAATAATACAAAAGCTACAGATACAAATCCGGCGAATGTACATGACTTCAAGTTAACTGATTTTGAATTGTATGCTGCGGCCTCTTTGTTCCGGTTAACAGGAGAAAAGGAGTATAAGAATACGATACTTGAAATTGGAAGCAGTATAAATTCATCGGATGTTTTGGATGAATACGAAAAGTTTGGGGTGTACGCTTTAGTTACAGGAAAAGAAAAAGTTTTAGCGGATGATGCTTTTTTATCAAAGTTAAAGGGAGCGATTATAGCTTCAGCCGACCAAAAATATTCAAGTATTAATCAACGTGCCTGTCGTTTTGGCGGTAATATCTGGTTGCCAATGGTTGTAGGGCAGGGTACAACACCACGTGTTTTTGAAATGATGCTGGGGCATTTTGTTTCAAAGGATTTTGCTCCTTCTAAAACCAGTAATTATTTGGCGGGAATATTTACAACAGCAGATTATTTTCTGGGTTGTAATCCGCTAAATCAGGCATATATTACCCATGTTGGAGTTCGTTATCCGGAACGTGTCCTTCACCTGGATTCGTGGTACAGCGAAACCGGGGAAATAATTCCCGGAATTACCCCTTACGGTCCCTGGCGGGATCAGGGCTCAGGACCCAATGGTCCATGGGATGTAAGGTGGCCGTACCAAACTCTTTTTCCAAAAGGAATTGAAAACTGGCCGGGACATGAACGCTGGTTTAACAACTACACAACACCCTCGAATGCCGAATTTACTGTACATCAGAATACAGTTCTTTCTGCTGCAGTTTATGGGTATTTGTGTGATGTGCCGGATGGTACTTTCGTCCCAAATAAAAAACCTTCAATAGAAATTCTTAGTCCGGAACAAAGTGACGAAATTAAAGGAAACATTGAAATCAAAATAAATGTAAGTGATCCAAACGGTGAAAATGATATTGCCTGGGTAGAGTTTTTTAATGAATGGCATAAAATAGGACAATCGAACCAACCACCTTACACTTTTACCTGGAAAAAGCCATCATACGGAGATGCAAAAATATCGGCAAAAGTTATTGATAAGAGTGGATTTTCAACTAACTCTGACACCGTAAATATTCTTGTAAAACCGCTAAACTATAATTCTTCGATTGTTGTAAGCGACAGTATTACGGGAGAGTTAATGAAAAACTGTAAAGTGACGGTTAACGGACAATCAATATTAACAGATGACAATGGTAAAGCTACATTTGACAGTATTTCAGGGTTGATGAATATTTATATTGAAAAAACAGGATACAATATTATTGAACTAAATGAAATAAGTGTTTACAGCGATACAACTCTCTATTACAACCTGGCTCAGAAAGAAAAAGAAACAGTTTTTATTTTTTCTGATAAACAAACCGGAGAATTGCTTTCATCGGTAAGCGTAGAATTTAATGGAAAAACCGAATTGACAAAAGAGAATGGCGAGGCCTTGTTTAAAGTTTATAACGGAAGCTATACTTTTATTGCAGGTAAAAATTCATTTGCAGAGGAAACAGGAAACATAGATATTGTTTCAGACACAACTGTATTTATTGAATTGGAAAGAACGGATGCTGATATAAAGTTTGTTTTAAAGATGGAAACAACTCCTGTAAATAAAGCATTTGTTGTGTTGAACAATGACACCCTTGAATCGACTTCAATTGGAATTGCACGTTTTAAATCGCTTCCCGTTTCAAGTGTTTATGAGTACAAAATTTACAAAGAGGGATTTGATGATGTAAACGGCACTTTATTTTTACAAACAGATACAACAGTAAATGTGGCTATGAAAAAATACACAGTCGGTGTTGAAGGTTTTTCAAAAAGCAATGTTTTAAAAACCTGGCCAAATCCTGTTTCAAATCAATTGGAGGTTCATTCAAAATATACCATAAACCAAATTACTGTTTATTCAATTACCGGGTCCAAAATGAAACTTCAAATTAGGCGGAGTAATGAATTGTACCAAATCGATTTTTCGGAAGTGAATCCCGGGATTTATTTCCTGAAAATTAAGATGGAAAACGGAGATACAGTAATTCGAAAAATAATAAAAAGCTAGAAAATCAAAGTATTTACCGATTTAGCCTCAAGTTCTATTATTGTTTTACTACCATTGTATTTTGCATTAATCTCTTTTTCCAGCCAGTTTTCTTCTTCTGTAGAACTTACCAGTTGAGATAACTTACCAATTACTCCGTTAATTTCAGTACTGATATTTTTATTTTTTTGATTTATAATCTGTAAGACAAATTTTCCGTCTTTATTTAAACCACTAATTACAATTATTTCGGGGTCGGAACTTGTGGAATGGAGTATTTGTGTGCCAGTGTTTAGAAAGTCGGTATAATGCCTTGTAATAAAGTATGAGGGATATTTAATTTTAGTATCCGATGACATAATGGAATAATTGTTTTGCCAGGTCCAGTATAATGATACTTCTACTTCGGCATATTTCATCATACGGTGCGAAATTTTGGCAAATCTGAAAGCATAATCCCAGCTTTTATTCATACCCTTTACTTTCCATGCCATTGCATCAAAACCCAATTCACTGCACCATACCGGTTTATCCCATGCTTTTGCAAAATTGGCAATACGTTCAAATTCATTGTCAGGTATATTTTCCGACCACCAACTATGAAAGCAAAGCGGTCCAAGGTATTTCCAAATGGTTGAATCTGCTGCAATCATTGTGGCAAATTCAACGGTACCTTTGGTTTGAGCTGTATCGGCCCAAAGAAACTTTGTTTTTAAGCCGGCTTTACGAAATCTTTCTCCCGCCTTTTTAAAAAATGCGATGGTTTCTTCAGGAGAGAAAATCATCTGCCAGCCACCGTCAGATTCATTAAAAGAAAAATAATCAGCTTCAACTCCGTATTCATTTTTTGCAGTTAAAAGGAAGGCTTCTATCATATCTAAAAGCTCATCATATTTTTCGGGTTTTATCCTACGTTGTGATTTATCTTCAGGATTTTGCACCAAATCATCCACGACCCTCCAAACCGAAATGGTGAAATTGGAAACACCATAATCATTTTTCATTCGTTTCATGGTTTCCAGCAAAGTAATAACCGATGGTTCTTCTACAATTTTTTCCCCTTTGTATTCTTTATACTCAAGGTTTCTGAATTCAAGTGGTAATGCCAGCCGGACATGACTTGGTCTGAATTCAGTTAAAGTGGCTTCACCAATTTCATCCCAGGCGTTGTTTGTATAATTCGCCTGACAATAATTTCCTCCAATAGAAACTATCTTTTGTTTCTGAATTTCCGGATATACATCGATTTTAACTTCCTGGGAAAACACTGTATAAAACATTAAAGTGCTGATGAAAAGAGAGAGAATTACTGGTTTCATTTTTATAAAGATTTAGGTTTATATCAACTTAAAATACATGCAACGATTTCAAAAAAGCGAGTAAAACAACTGTTGATAGAGTAAAATTGTAAATCATAGCAATTATTAAAAACTTAATTATGCTTTTTAACCACGATTGCCGGTAAAAGTTACGCATTGCTATAATGATATACAAAGGAATGACAATACTTATAAATAAGTTGAAAATTCCGGGTACTGCATTAAAAACTAACCACGGGATAATAACGCTTATTAAAAGTGCAAAAACAAAGGAATGAATATGTATTGAAAACAGGAGGTGTTTGATATACAACTGTTTTCGTCTGACATAAAACAGTTTTAAAATAAGAGCAAACAAAGGGAGAAGTAAAAATGAAGCCCATGAAAGATATTGCAAAAGCTGGGAAATGGCAACCTCAGGTGTACGGCACATTATTATATATTCCTGAAGTTTCCTTCGTTTTTCTATATCGGTTTCTTTTTCCAGTTCCCTTTCAAGGATATCTGCCAGTTGTTCAAGCCGTTGCCTTAAACTTCCTTTACCTATAAAAACATTACCAAGATTTACATTTATTTTGTTTGAATCTTTTTCTGTAAAAAGAAGTTCAGTCATGCTTGAATCCATCGGAACTTCTTTCATTTCTTCTTTAAATTGCTCAATTCCGTCATTTAATTCCACAATACCTTTTTGAGTTTCAATTGAAGAATTTTCTATTTCTGTATTTAATTCAGCTTCAAGCCCTCTGTCTGTTAAAAAGGATAGTAAAAGGAATAATATAAAACTGAGAAAAACAAAAATTCTGAATGGCGGAGAATATCTTTTTCTTCGGCCCAGAAAAAATTCTTTGGTTAGAAACCCGGGATAAAAAAGCAGGTATTTAAAAGTTTTAAAAAAACGTGTGTCAAAGGCAAAAAAGTTACCCATAAAATCGTACATGAAAAATCCAAAGGGACGATTAAATTCATTTACTTCCTGCCCGCAGTTGGGACAATAATGGCCTTTAAACTCATATCCGCAGTTTAGACACTTACCAATTTTCAAATCTTCAATTGGAACTTGTTTTTTTGGTTTAAAAATTTTAGAAAAACGTTTATTTTTAATGTTTTTCATGCAAACATAATGTTTGTTATTTTTTCACAAAAAGCTGGTTTAGAATTTTATTTTTGGTCACCAGATTCAATATATATGTTCCTGAGGGTAAATTGTGAACAGGAATTTCAATTTGGTTTTTTCCCGAAGTTTGAATTTTACTTTGCAGATTCCCACCAAGATCAACTATTTTGACTATGGTATCTTCAGAATGTTCAGGTAAGATAATATTCAAATATTCAGCAACAGGATTTGGCCATATTTTAAGTTGTTTGTCCACCTGATTTTCTTCTGTTAAAGTGGTATAAGGTTCAATTTTGAGCAATACTGTTGTGTCGTTACTAAGCAGGATTGAACCATTTAAATCATTGTAACCTCCTTTGTAGATTTTATAATCGTAATGTTTATTAATCTTTAGATTTCTAAAATTGGAAATCCCTAAGGAAGTAGTAATCAAAGTGTCTGAGTTCAATATTACGGTTGCTTTGTTAACAGGTGTATTTGTATTTTCAAAAACTTTAAATTTGATGGAACCATCTAACCTGGTAAGTTTTACCTGGTAAATTGTGTCAGAGTTCACAGTAAAAATACCTCCTTCATTTTTGTAAGAGTTTTTTTCGACCAGATAGTTATAGTCACCGGGATAAGATTCAAAATACACTTCTCCCATTTCATTGCTAACCTGAACCTCATCGTTAAAAATTACCCTGGTGCCTAAAAAAAGTTCACCGGTTTGATTATCGCTTACTGTAATTGTAATTTTATATTTATCGGGTTTAAGATTTATGGTTAAAGTTGTATCACTAAAAATGGGAAATTGCCGAGTAATAACATTTTCATAAAATTCTTTTTCAACGCTGATATTTAAAATGTTGCTTAAATTTTCAAAGCTTACTTTCCCGGAATTATCTGTGACTTTTTGTTCCCCAAAGTTAGTAACAATACAATTAGCCAGAGGATCGCCTGTTACAAAATCATTTACAATTATGGTAGCCTTTAAATTAGATAATCCGGTACTGTCTTTCATTCTTCTATCGAACTGATCCAGATAAAGCGATTTAGGATAAATTTCATCGCCAATGCCAATACCTTCTGTAAAATCTCTTGGAGCTGTATCATAATTATAACCGCCTGCAATGCCTTTTAGAGGATCAATCTTTACTTTATTCGCCGGCCCAGACGTACCAATAATATAACCATGCTTAAACTGGCGTGATTCAATTATATAATCTCTTTTAGGATGATAGGCAAGCCCTTTTGTATTGTAGAAAACTGATTGAGTGGACGAGTATCCGTGAATTACACTTCCTCCGTAAGGCCGAAAGGTAGATTCCAGATAATCTTTATCGACAGTAAAATTATCAATCAGGTTGGCCATACTTAAATACATATGAAAATCACTGGAATATTTTGAGTTTTCACCAGTACAATTGTAAATCACATTTCCGTTGGAGTAAGGGTATTTAAAATCGTAATTATGACGGCTGTGATTTGCACGACTGTTTTTAATTAAACAATCGTTGGATTGCAGCGTGAACATATAACCGTTTCCACCACCTCCCTCGTATTGCGATTTTTGAAAAAAGCATGAATCGACTGTTACTCCGCGTGACTGATCCAACAAAAGGCAATTTGACAAAACATGAATATCCAGTGTATTTGTTTCAGGTTTAAAAGTATTGACATTTTTTACCCAACAGTTTTTTGCATATTTCAAATAAATGGCATGTGAGCCATGAACTTCGTAGGCACCGGTTCCCGGTGTTGTATAAGTTTCTTCATCCCAGCCTGATTTATTATTTTGTACATTTCCTATACTCAGGTTCTCAATTCCACATTCAGTTATGTGTGTTTTTGCATGATAAACCCGGGCTTTATCACGCGTTTTCATAAAATACCGGGTGGGGGAGTCAATGTAAATTATATTTTTATCAACATCAATCGAATCGATTGTACGATGAAACATTACACGTGTAGACCAATCGGACCAAATTCCTGACATAAGGTGTTCTTCCTTCCAACCTGCTGTGCCATCTGTTCTTAAAATGATGTCATCGCCTTCATTAAATCCCTTGACTGATTGCACCGGGATTACTCTGGTGGGATACAATAAATCGGTGGTTAAATTGGTGGTTGTTCCCGTTTCTGTAGACCAGGTACACCAATCTCCCATTAGCCAGATTATATTTTTCTGGCGCATGTTACTGTTGCTGTTCAAAATAAAAGTAGAATCTTTTCCGGCTCCACGTAAAACCGTATTGTTATATCGGATACGAAGTGCGGATTCTCCGTTTCCCGGATTTACTTTATAGGTGCCCGGAGGTAAATAAACCACTCCGCCACCGTTTATTCCAACGTCATCCAATGCTTTTTGAATAACAGAGGTCACATCGGTTTCACCCGTATTATCTGCTTCGTACGGAGGAAGAGTAACATCAACAATATTGTTTTCAATAAAAGGAATTTCTTTTTCTCCCTGATGATATCCGGCATAAGAAAAATCATGCAGAAATCTGTCATCACTGTCTTTATACCCGGGTTTCCAGTTTTCCGGATATAAGCGACTTCTCCAGGTTGAAGGCTGAGCTTCGTACGATTTTAAATCCGGCATTTCATCGAGGGTCAATACATATGGATGGTCAAACATCTTTTTCCATAAATCCAGCGAATTGTATTTTGAATCGCGAACAAAATCGCCATACCAGGGCATGAAATACGACCAAGGTGCTTCATCGGCAATCAATTTATCTGCATCAGGAAATGAACCGCACTCACTGAGTGTAATCATTTTTTTACCATTATAGTCACTGTTCAACTCATTAAACTCCAGAATTTGAGAACTATGGTCACCATCCTTATAAATATCACGACCAATTATGTCCACAACATCATCTCCCGGGTACCAGTTCAGGTCGTTTTGTTGACTGGTCCATATCCATATCAGGTTATTTAAACCGTGATAATTAACCATTCTATCGTACATCATTCTGTACAACGCCTTACAAGGCTCAGCACCCTTTGCTCCCCACCAGAACCATCCTCCTGAAGCTTCATGCAATGGTCGCCACAATACTGGAACATCTTCATCATTTAATTTCTTTAGTAATCCGGAAATATAGTCTATATCCCGCAGCATTGCTTTGTATTCTGATGAGTTTGGATCCGATATCTTTGAAATATCGAAATCAGTATCCTTTGTATAAAAAGCTTCTGTTTTTCCTGATGGGTCGCGCCAGTGCCAGCAAATTGCCGGAATTCCGTTTTTATTGTAATATTTTCTTGCATCATTAATCGGTTCTTCGTCAGGATACCAGTTATATCCCTGTCCACTAAACATAAAATCTATTCCTACCAAAGCAGGTTCTTTTCCCGTATTCGATTTTAACCAGTTAATTTCATCCATGCTTCTAAGTGTCATCGCTCCGGAAATAATTTTTTTGCCATAATTGTCATAAAGAAACTGGTACAATCTTTTTGTATTTTCTGTAGCATTAGGATTAATTGGTGCTTTTGCGATATCAAACCTGTTCCAGTTATCAACTTTTTCAAATTCAATATAATCAATGTTTATCCATCCCCACGACCTGGTAATTTCTATTTGATGGGTACCTGAACCCAGCTTAAAACTGCTTACTACCTTTTTTAGCAAAAACTCGCTGTTCTGTTGAAAACTGAAATCAACGTTTAATCCATTAATTGAAAAATTATTTATTTTATCTCCACCGGGAGAAGATGCAAAAATGTAAATATTGTAATAAGCTTCCTCATCAAGATCAATTTCCATGGAGAGGTCCCCGCCATTCTGTGCCACATAATATCCACCGGAAGCACTACTATCTGAAATCTTTTCCGCACCATTGGTTAGCGTCGCAGTTTCAGCTTCAAATTTTTGTGCTGATAGTATAAGAGAAGAAAGAATTAAACAGATTGTATAAATAGATTTTAAACCGAATTTATTCATTTGAAATGTACTTTTATAGTAATGTATAATTGTGACTGTGTTATAGTTTTATAATAGTGCGGGTTTTTACATAATCATTCCCTACCAACTGCACAATATAGGAACCTTTTGTTATATTTTTAAAATCGATATATGAATTGTTCGTAAAGTTTTCTTTTAAGATTGTCTGACCACTAATTGTTTGAATGACAATATGCTTAATATTTTTTGTGGTTTGTATAAACAATTTATCTAGTACCGGGTTAGGAAAAATTTTTAAATCATGGTTAAAGTCAGATGCAACACTTGAAGTTATTGCTTTTGTAATATTAATCGTACCCATATTAAAGGTTGCAAAATCGAAATGAATTCTCATCACCTGTACTCCTTTTTTTAGGGTCACATTACTGATTTTTGTAGGACTAAAATCGGAGAATCCTTTTGAAGGCCGAACATATACGAGACCTGTTTTATCTTCTTCATCAAATTCGATATGAAATTTGCCAAAACTTCCGGGAGTTGCAAAAAGTATTTCAATATCGTAAAATCCTTCTTCTTCAACATCAATCGTATATTCAAGCCATTCTCCGGATTGAATACCACCTATACTTCCTTCCGGCAATCTAAACTCCGTGTCAACACCTTGTTCCTGTCTGATTCCATCGCCACCGTTGCCTGCATTAAAGTCATGATATCCAACACCTTCACCACCCAAATCGTAATGTGTGGAATTGATGCTTCCGGGAATCTTATGAGTACCGCCATCGGGATAGGCACCCTTTTTTTCAGGACCAATAACCTGTACCTCGCATAAAGAAGAGAAATTTCCTTCTTCTGTTTGTACAGATATCACAGCTGTTTTATTTTGTGTTGCTTTTGCTGTTATTAATCCATCCTGCGAAACCGATACATATTCATTGTTTGATGAAGACCAGGTTATATTTTGATTACCTGCAAGTGCCGGATAAACATAAGCTGCAAGTTTTTTTGATTCACCGGATTTCAGTTTAATTTTATTTTCAGATATTTTTATACCTGAGACTTTAATATCAGTATCCGGAGTTCCCCACCAATAATCTTTCATTTTTGCATCGATAATTAACGTATCCAGTAATTCATTTAAACTGTTATCACTCCAATCTCGCCAGTCAATCCATCCTGAACCTAACTTTTCCATTGTTTCAGAATTCTGTTTAAATCCATCAACTTGTTTGATATATTCAAAATTCTCCCTTTTTGAAACGTGATCGTAATTCCACTCGGTGCAAATAACCCTGTGATAGGCCATTAATGATTGTACTGCAATACTTGATGTTGAATTATACATATGATATGCAACCGAAGTGTAATCCCAGTCGATTTCGCTTTTATAATCTTCTACAACATTAATAATATCATTTACAATAGTGTTAAAACTAAACATCAGGATTTGTCGTTCCGGCGCAACTTGACGAATATTATTGTAAATCTTGAGTAGGTTTTCTTTAAAAACAGGATTCAAATAATCATCCATTTTGAATGTTGGTTCATTGGCAATTTCGTAATAAACCAAATCATTGTCTTTGTATCTTGGTGCAATAGCATCCCAGAATTCCGCTTCCAGTTCAAAAGAATAACCGGTATCAAATTTTTGTTGTGCTCCAACATCATGATAATTAATGATGATATTCATTCCGCTTGCAAGTGCATTTTCAACACATTTATCAAAATAGGGAAGAACATCGGAAACACTCCAATAATCATGCTCATGGTTTTTATACCATGGATCGACCCAGCAAACCCTGATTGTATTAAATCCGTTGTTTTTAATGGATTTCCAGTTTTTAATGTCTGATGCAAATTCTACCGAGGCTGTAAGATTTTTTCCCAGAATCATGGGTGTTCCCCTTAATACCTGGCCGTTTTTATCTTTTAACGTTCCTGTTTCACGTTTTTCCGGGGAATATATATCGAGCTCTTTAATTTCAAATCCCCGGGTTAATGAGCTGCGGATTTTTCCATAAATTCTGATGTATCTGCCTTTTTGATTTAAATTTGGAATAAAATCGATTCCTCCGTCTCCCTTGATTTCCGAATATATTGAAATCCAATTGGTTTTATCATCCGAAATTTCTATTTCGTATGTATTTCCAAAACCTTCTCCCCATTGAAGAATCACCAGTTCAACAGGAATAATTTCTCCCAAATCGAGAGTAATCCATTGGTTATCGGAAATAACACTGCTCCAGTATGTTTTTTTATTTTCATCAGTTACAAGTTTTGGTTCATTTCCTAACCTTATTGAAGATGAAATAACCGTTTTCCCTTTTGCCCAACTATTTAAATTATCCGGGATTACATAGACTGTATTTGAAACAGATTCAGAATTATTTCCTTTGCTTGCAGTTAGATTATACGTGGTACTGCTATCCGGTATTAGTTCCAGTTTTCCGGAAAATGCAATTTTTTCATTGTTTAGTTTCACAGTGTCCGCACCCACAGTAGTCCATCTAATTTTAACCATTTCTCCTTCATTAATCAAATCTTTGTCAACGAGTACAGTTGATTGTAACGGTTTAATCCAAGAGGGCGGATTGGTCCTGAATGGGATTGCCGGAAAACCTTCATTATTAAACCAACTTGCGGTTGCATTTTTTTGGTATGCGTATCTGACATTTTTGGGTGCAGATACAAATGGACTCCAGACCAAAATTTCGTTTCCGTCAATTCTTGCTTTTGCAGTGTAGAAATAATTGTTACTACCTGCAATTTCAAAGTTTTTTAAATCACCATTAAGTGTTTTAAGTCCGGTACCGGTATGCGTAAAAAACAATCGTATACTGTCGTTTTCTATTTTTAAGGAATCGTAACGCGGGCCGGCAAAAACCAATGAATTTTGACCATAGACATTTGCCAGTGCTTTTTTGGCCAGACGAGAGCCTACAGGTTCTTTTCTTGTAGGATGAATATCATCCGGATCACCAACGTCCAATGTTTCGGCCATCTCGGTGTGATGCAGATTTAAAGTATTGGTTTGTGCTTCCCAGAATTCAAATAGAGATTGGGCAGCAAAGCCTCCGTAGGGTGCCAATTGAACAAAATAGAAAGGTAGGTTTTCCTTTTGAAAATCACTTCTCCATCCTTCAATCATAGCAGGAAATAAAGTAGTTAACTGTTCTGCCCGACCGACATTTGTTTCACCCTGGTACCAGCATACACCTGCAAAATTAAAAGGAACCAAAGGAGCAATCATACCATTGTGTAATACTGTGGCAGTATGATTATCGTCCGTTTTATTTGAATTCCATGGCCCTTTCCCGGCATAATCAGGAACAAAATCCAGAGATTTTTCATTGGTCCATGCTTCGCAGCTGGAACCTCCCCATGAACTGCATACCAATCCGACAGGAATATTTAAATTTTGATGTAATTCTCTTCCAAAGAAAAATCCAACTGCACTAAAACTTTTAGCTGTTGTTGGTGTACACACTTGCCATTTTTGTGCCGACGAATTTGTAATATCCGTTTGTGGTATACTTGCCGATTTCCTGTTGACCGTAATTAACCTAATGTTTGAAAAATTTGCCGTGGCAATTGCCTGGGCACTTCCTTCAATAACTGTATTTGCCCAAGACCAGTTTCCCAATGGCATATCCATGTTGGACTGACCTGATAACAGCCATACTTCACCAATTAGAACGTCGTTTAGAACAATGGTGTTTTTGCCTTGTATTGTGACTGAGTAGGAACTTCCATCTGTTTTAGCTTCCGGAGTCTGAAGCCGGGCAATCCATTTATTATGCTCATCTGTAATTGCTGTGACGGTTTTCTGATTCCAGCTTCCGCTTATTGTAATGGTATCTCCTGAATTACTCCATCCCCAAATACTGACTTCAGCGTTTTGCTGTAAAACCATGTTGTCGCTAAAAATCCCGGCGACAGTAACTTGTGCCGATATTTGTTTTGACAAAAAAAGCGGTAAAAGAAATAATATTCTGAAAATAAATGTTTTGTTCACAACTTTTATATTATTATTAATCTGCAAACGACCTTAATCTATTACGTGTTTCAATACCTGATTCTTTTAAATCGTTTTCACCCCAACTCCCGGTATCAGATGCTGATTTTTTTAGCATCGAACAGCTTTCATTTTTATCAGCAATCGACCAGGTTATCCAACTTATTTTATTCTTTTCCATCCAGTCAATCCATTTGTCCCATGATTTGTAATCCAGCTCTCCATCACCATTTGCTTTCATTGCAGCCGATTCTGAAACAAAAATCGGAATGCCTTTTTTTATTGCGTAATCGCCCCTGTCGCGTAACTCTTTTTTATGTGTGGCAGCATAGAAATGAACTGTATACATGAGGTTGTTGAATCCTGTAATTGGATCATCGGCAACCAAATGAATATCCTGATCCCAGTGAGGACAACCAACCAAAATAATGTTATCGGGATCTTTTTCGCGAATTGCTTTAATAACTTCAATAGAGTAGGCTTTTACATCTTCCCATGAATCATGCACAGGTTCATTAAATATTTCGTAAATAACATTTGGGTAATCACCATATTTTTCTGCCATTTCAGAGAAAAAAGAAACTGCTTCATCTTGATGAATTTCATGACTATGCCAGTCGATAATCACATAAATACCTGCTTCAATAGCACCATTTATAACTGCCTCAATTTTTTCTTTTGACCACGCTTTTTTATCAATATAACTTCCTTTTGGGCCAACACCCATGGCAGCCCTTACCACAGTACATTTCCAGTCCTCAGCCAGCCATTTAACAGATTCCTTGTTGTAGAATCTGGGCCACCAGTTATGCCAGCCATAGCTTACACCACGAAGTACAGTTGGTTCACCATTTTCGTTAACCATGAATGCACCTTGTACAGAAAGTTTTCCATTATCTTTTACCGGTTGGGCATTTATAAAACAATGTGCGAAAAGCAAAAGCAAGGCTGAAATAATTAAATGTTTTGGTTTCATTATTCGTTGATTTTAGGTTTTTAAACTAATGAATTATTATTTTTCCCAAAGATGTTAATAGAAATTATCTTTTTTTCAGAACCGGTGCCAATTGTAATTTTTACAGCTGGAGCATTCCCAAAATGAAAAAGCAGAAGCAGTATCAAATTTATTTTAACAAATTTTGTCATTCAGCGGAATTATAGATTGTTTATTACAACTTTTTTTGAATATCGTTCTGTAAAATTAGAGGCTCTAACAATATATATTCCGGAAGGTAGATCATTGGTTCGAATTACTGATCTTTGGCCAGGATTTGTAACCATTTTCAATAAGTTTCCTGTAATTGAATACAGCTCAATCTTTGTATTTTGATTTAAGGATTTTTGTTTTACAACGATTTCGCCAGAATTATTTTGGTAAATTTCAAATGGATTGTTCACCTTCAAATCAAACGAACCCGTTGCATTTTTTAACTCGAATGTGAATTTATCGATATTGTAGGTAGGATTTGAAATAACGGTAAACCTCATAATTTTAAGTCCCGGATAAAGGTACATTTCGGTTGTAAAGGGTGCTGTTTTCAAATTACTTCTGGTAGTTGTAACTGTAACAATTTCAGAGTGGATTGTGTCAATAGTAATCTGAAATTTGCCGCCTGTATAACCTGTTGCAATGTGTGCAGAAACCTCATATAAACCCTCTTCTTCAATATTTACTGAATATTCGTACCATTCTCCTTCAATTGCATTGCCAATGTGATAACCTGTTCCCAATCGGTCGTAAATATCCACAGATTCATTAGGACGATAATCACCGGGAATATTGATATCATCTGCATCATGATATGAAAGATCTTCACCTCCTTCGTCAAAATCTTCTGCTTCTATAGTACCGGGAATGGCCAACGGTTCACCATAAAATGGTTTTCGCACCGGTTTCGACCATTTTGGAAAAAATACCTGTACCGGTTGTGAATACAGATTTGTAGTATCCATACAATGGGAAATGATTCGATAGGTGTATGTTTGATTCATAGCAGGTTTGACATCATAATATACTGTTGTATCAGATTTTAATGTAGCAATTGATTTATATACCTGAGAAGTTCCTGTCCGACGCTGAATAATTATGCTGTCGTTATAGGAAATGTTGTTTTTCCATTGCAAACTAATTATGGAGTCTTTAAATACCCTGGCTGATGGTACCGGTGAATTTGAACAAGTACTTATTAAAATATCTTTTACTTCATCCCAGCTTTTTAACGAACGTTCCATAATTTTAAAATTACCTCCGTCATCCCATGCTATTGCGGCAAATCCATACTTTTGTGCCAGCTCCACGTATGCCCTGTAATGCCGCATTCTCGAATTGAAGTCGCATTCCCTTAATGAGCCAAATTCACCCAAAAAAACCGGAATATTGTTTTTTACAGACCAGTTATAAACCGATTTAAATTTTGAATCAAGCGCTGCATAATCTGCCGAAGTCCCCCAGGTACCTTCTCCAACCAATCCAAATTTGTATGGGTCATAGGTATGAAATGAACCAATAAGATAGTCATCATCGGGAATAGCCGCAGCAATTAATTCGTTTGAACCACCCCATTCGTTTCCCTGGAAAATTACCAAACGGGTTGGATTGGTTTTTCTGATAATTGATAAAATTCTGGCATGCATATCATCGTTATTGGCTTTTGATAAACCATGTGGCTCGTTTAATACCTCAAAAATCAACTTCTCAGATTTATCTTTAAATCTGGTTGCAATTTGTGACCAAATACTGTCGAACCTGGCTTTGTTGGTTTCGCTGTAATTTTCTTTTATCCAATTGTCATGATGGCTGTTCACTACAATAAAGAGATCGCGTTCGAGCCCCCAGTCAATAACCTGTTCAATTCTGTTTATCCAGTAATCATTTATTTTATACGGGGCAGTTTTACCGGTATACCCATCCCAGCGAACAGGAATTCTGACACAGGTAAAGCCTGCTTCTTTATACAAATCAAAATAATATTCCTGTGCTTTAGGATTATTCCAGCCTGCTTCTTTGGGAGGCTCATGAGTATTACCCAGGTTAATACCTTTTTGCATCTGCTCAATAGCCTCATGAGGCGTAATTTGTGCTGATAAACTAAAAACAATAAAAAGTCCGGTAAAAAAAGTCAGGGATTTTTTAAAATTGCCATTCATACTTCAATAATTTTCCAGTTTAGGTGAGATGCGAAAATAGTAAAAAAAGTTGCGGCAGAATTCAGGTTTTTATGTAATTAACTGCTTTTACCATAGTTTATATTGCATCAAAATTAACCGTGGTTTTCTATCCTTCCTGAATTTTCAACAATTGTTTTACAAATCAGAAGTTCCATTTGTTATCATAAAATAGATTGTCTGGATGTTTTCTATATTTTTGAGCGTATCAAAACTTAAACATAAATGATAATTCGAAACCTCTTTTTATTTTTAACTATTTCAATTTTTTCCAATAGTAAAATCTCCGCACAATGGATCAATGCCAATCCGGGGGCAGGAGGACAGCTACAACATGTAGTTTGCGATCCAAACATTACCGGTCGAATGTATTTATGCAGCGACATGGAAGGCTATTACCTGTCAAACGATTTTGGGGATCACTGGATATACAAAGGATGGGAATCGCCATTTAGTTTTGTATTTAATATTGCCGTTGAGCCGGGAAACAGTGACAGGTTATATCTGACTTCATCACAAGGAGTTGCTATTTCTGATGATGCAGGAGATTCATGGAGCCTGGTTGATGGAACCCAGGGAATGTCGGTATCAACAATCAGTATTGATCCAAATAATCCAAATATTATTGCCTTTGCCAATAGCTGGCTTGAAGATGTTATAGGCTCTCAAAAAGGTCCGGCCAGTATAATTTATTCTTTAAACCGGGGAGAATCATGGCAAAGTTCCAGGTTTCTAAGTTATACCAATAACCGAAATGTATATAGTATAACTTATCATCCGGATCCTGTCAGGAAAGATGTATTGGTAACGGTAGACGCAGGTATTTTTGTTTCAAAAGACCAATTTAATTCATGGCAAAAAATTGTTCCACCCACTAATGCTTCCCTTTGTCAGGGAGCCGATTTAACACCTGATGGAAAATGGTTGTATGCCATTTATATCAGGAAAGACGGCAAAACAGGTGTTTATGTGAAAAATTATCCTGATGGAGAATGGCAGGAACCGGATTCTGATGGTCATTTACAAAAATTGAATCAAACTCACTGGCGTCCTGAAGTATGGCAAGGTTCTACCGATAAACAGCATCACATATTAATTGGTACCCTAAAAAGGGGAGGTAATTATAATGATAATGCTTTAAACGAAGGAAGATTTGTGGTTGATGGCGAAAAAGTTTACGGACATGTCAACCAGATATTAAAAGTTTCAGGTGCGAATGAAGCTTTTGATGTTGGTTGGAACGCGTACTGGAGTAATTGCCGTACCTATGATTATTACCCTAAATCCTGGGATACAGGATATCAAAGAGGAGTTTTTACCATGTGTCAGCAATCCTCATTTCGTGGTGATGCTGCGCAACCCAAAGAGTGGATTGTAAACACCAGTCATCATGATAATACGCAAAACTCCACAAAGTTTTACAAAACGAATGGAACGGCTTCAACTTGGGTGTGGGATATAGCCGGAACAGAAAATTATGTAGTCATGGGTATGGGCGATAATGGTGTAACGGAAAGCTGGGATGGTGGAATTACGTGGACACAAAGTTTTGCATCCAATTTTTGGAATGTAGATGCACTGGAAGTTGTAAAAGGTGAGAAAATACTGGTACTTGCCGGGAGAACGGATGGATTTGGTGGAGCCTTAAACGAAAATCAAGGCTGGTTGTATTATCGCGAGCTTGATACAGAAAATCCGTCAGGAGGATGGAAAACTGCAATCAATGGCAAAGACAATTCAATGTTAAAAGGATTAAATCCATACTTAAACCGAATTGCCACTATTCAGTCCGATCCTCATAAACCTGAAAGAGTGTATGTCGGTACAAACGATGGATTGTTTGTTACTGAAGATATTTTTGAGCTTATCAATAATAATCCTGATTACTATTTTCAAGCCATAAGCCAACCGGCAATTGGAACAACTTTAACACGTCGTGTACATGTTGATCCTAACGATCCAAATATTTTGTATCTGCGTTGCTGGAAAGGAACTTACAGAATTGAAAAACAAGAAAACGGAACCTACCAATTTGTAAAATTGAAGGTAAATGGCAGCGATGCCAATTTGAACGATGGCTGGGGACATAATGGTGATATGACAGTATGGAAAAATGATACCACGACATATATAATGCTTACCCGAAATGTTTCTCCTCACTGGGAACTCTGGCTTTCTGATGATAAAGGTGAAAATTTTACCCTTTTATTAAACCGGGAATCAGCTTTTGAAATTCGTCAACCTGAAGGAAATTGGTATAAAAACCAGGGGCCGGTTAGATTTGGTGGATTGTGTGGCACTGATAGTTTGTTATTTACTTCTGTTCATCTTCGGGGTGGAGGAGAGGGACTTACCAAAGGAATAAGTTTCCTGAAAGGAACAATTAAACCTGATTCATCTGTGGTTTGGGAAGATTTTACAGGCGATCCGGCCAATGGAGGATTTTGGTTTCCTGCATCCCGGAGTGGTAAGATATGGAAAGATGGTGATGGCAGAACCTCAATTTTTCAGGCTACCATGGGTGCTGGTATGTGGAAACGAACGCTTGGTATAGATTCCAATCCAACAGCTAAAATTTCTTCTGATGTAAATGAAGGTGTTGTTCCTTTTACCGTAAATTTTGATGCATCGGAATCAGCGCCTTCATCAATTGCAGATAGCATTATTTCATATCAATGGGAATTTGGAGATGGATTTAAATCGAATAAAAAAATTGTTGAGCATCCTTATAAAAAAGCAAAGAATTACATTGTTAAGCTTACCGTAACCGACAATCTTGGAAAAAGCGCTACAATATTTTCAAATATCCGGGCCTTCGAAACCGGCCCGGTTGCAGATTTTGTAGTGTCAACCTATCACGGAAAAACCAATAACTATATCGATTTTTTTGGAGAACTCTCTTTTGATAATTCAGAAAACGATTCAATTATTTCGTATTTGTGGAATTTTGGAGATGGCACTACAGCACAGGGAAAAAATGTCACTCACATTTTTACAGGAAATGGAAATTTTAATGTGAGATTAACTGTAAAAAACGGTGCAGGAAAAACATCGATTGTAAATAAAAGCATATTAATCGATTTAAATACATCAGCATCAGAAGCTAAAAATAAGGGTAGTTTTGAGATTTATCCAAATCCTGTAAATAATAAATTTACAGTTTACGTATCTCAAAAATCAGATTTGGAAATTTATAACTCCATCGGACAAAAGTTGCTCATGAAGAGGAATATATTTTCGACTGAAACTATAAATATTACTAATTGGGTGTGTGGTATTTATTATGTTTCTATTTTTCAAAACGGGGAAAGATACCGGAAAAAACTAATTAAAAAATAGAGTAAAAGAAAGAACCGCTTTTAAATAAAAACGGTTCTTAAACTTCTACTTCTTTACCCATTTAATTGTTTGGGTAAAATCTTCAGCCTGAAATCGTAAAATGTAAATTCCAGGTTTCCAGTTATTAAGGTTCTTGTTGATTAAAGATTCTATTTGTTTTATTTCCCCGCTAAATTCATTTTTTAATACCCCGGTAATAGAATAAACTTTAAGCGTAACTGAGGAATGATACGATTGGTTTTTGTTGATATAAAAGGAAATTCTATCGTCGCCCGGATTTGGGAAAATCCGGATATTTAAAGAGTTTTGATCTGAAATGATTTTTGTGTTTACAGGTAATAGTCCTCCGGCCCTAAAGAAATAACAGGAATATGGGGCCAGCTTTATTGAATTATTCAAAGAACCAAACTTAATGCCCGGATCATTTTCAGTATTTAAAGAATTTGCAGAGTAATAATACATTTGGCCCATTGTTTCTTCGATGTTTGCCAAATCGATATCAATGGATTTTGATGAAAAATTGCCAATAAAATAGTGATTAAGTTCTTCCTCTTCAGAGCTAAAAACCCAGGCCGCAAGGGCAGGTATTTTGTCAGCTTCGCTTCCTGCTAAATATATTTCATTGTCCAGTTCTAACTTTTGTGCAAATGTTTTTCCCCTGGTGGCTTTTGCCAGTAAAGCAAGAACTCTTGTTGAGGCATAAATGCCCGATCCCTTGATTGTATTTTGTGCAAATTGATGATAGTTGCTTAAACCTAATTTTCCCTCGGAGAGCATGGTATTTATAAAAAACAAATTCATTAATCCGTGGCCCCATTTTTTTTTGTCTTTATTTGGATTGTATTCTGTAATCCAGTATTCACGGTCTTCAGGAAATGAACTGTATTTTTTCTTCCATTCCCAGTGATGCTTCCAGCTCGAAAAAGCCAGTCCGAGGTTTTCTTCAGTTGATATAAAATCTCCCTCTTCAATCCCGCCATATAAATGTATTGAAACTGCAGGAACCAATTCTTTATTTATGTATTTTACAACTTCTGTATTCCAGGAGTTCCTGCGACTGGGACTTGTACTATTTGCATCGGCGGCAATTGCACTTAACCTGATATCAGGATATCGTTTGGTTAATGTATCTGCCCAATTGTTAACAGCATTGGCATAAGATCTGCCGTTTCCGGGAAAAGCTCCTTTTAAACCAGTATTTGCCGCACCTGCAGAATATGGTTCAACAATTGCACCACCATTACTTCCATCGCCCGCCCTGCTTTGTCCAAAATAATATTCGTTTCCAAATTCAGCATATTTTACTTCCATACCGCTGGCCATAACATTATCGAGCATTTTTATATTTCTTCTTAAACGGTCATTCATCATTAGCCACCAATCATCCGAAAGGGGAGTTTCGTCAACTTTTCGTTGCCACTTTTGCGTGTAATAGTCAGCTCCCGGTGTAATCATGTTTAAGACAAATACAACGGCAGGTTTTGCTGTGTTTGATGATGCCATGGCATTATACGCCAGTTGTAAATTTGATATGGAATTTACTGCAGGCCACATTGGAACAACCCATCCAATTACATTTTCTGTTTTTAACCAAATACGAGGATTACTGTCCGCTGTGTCAATGGTTGCAGCATTTTTGAATAAGCGGTTTTTTTCCATATCCCAATAGTTTGATACTGTTCCTCCAGGATATCTTAGCAAACCCACTTCACTTGTTTTTAATGCCCTTATGTAGTCACTGCTGTACCAGGGTTCATTTTTTGATGCCATTTGGTTGTTAAATCCAACAAGATGAGGCAGAATTCTTATGGTATCATTATTTACAGGATTCAGGAAGTTTTGTGCCTGTAAGTTTACACACCAAAATAAGATTAAAACCAACAGATGTAATTTGAAAAGCTGTTTTAGCATAAATTAGGCCTGATGTAAAACAAGAAAGGAGTCTTAAAACTCCTTTCCTGAATGTTAATTAAAACCACTAAAAACTATTGTTTAATCAGCTTGTAACGTCCCAATAGGTTGTTTTCGTTTTTAATAACAACAAGGTACATCCCTGCTGGCTGATCATCAACATTAATAATTTCGATACTGCTGTCTGCAATGAGTTGGCGAACAATTCCTCCAACAGA
>CAJXZG010000002.1 GCA_913063265.1 uncultured Prolixibacteraceae bacterium
TATTCTGCTTCGAAATTATCTGTTGCAGCCAATTACTATTACATGATGTACAAAAACCAATTGGTATTGACCGGACAGATTAACGATGTGGGTGCACCAATTATGGTAAATGTTGATGACAGTTACAGAACAGGCCTGGAATTACAATTTGGTGTGCAAATAGCAAATAATTTGCAGTGGCAGGGAAACACCACATTAAGTATGAATAAAATAAAAGATTTTACCGAGTATGTCGATAATTGGGATACCTGGGGACAGGAAACTTTTTTTCTTGAGACTACAGACATTGCCTTTTCACCAAATGTAATTGCTAACAGCCAGTTTGTTTATACCCCAACAAAAGGATTTAGTTTTGCTTTTGTTTCACAGTATGTGGGCAAACAATTTATTGACAATACATCTAACGATGACAGAATCCTTGAAGCCTATTTTATCAATAATCTAAAAGTAGATTATACCTTTGAAACAAAATTGTTTGAAGAGATAACCCTGCATTTTATGGCTAATAATTTATTCAATCACACATATGAATCTAATGCCTGGGTATACTCATACTTTTATGAAGGAGAAAGGGGTAAAATAGATGGTTATTATCCACAAGCAGGAGCACATTTTATGTTCGGGGTGGATTTTAGGTTTTAACTATTTATGTAAATACCCCCCGTTTCGGTCTTGCTCCGTTCAATGGAGTCTGCGGCCTCAACCGTCCCCTTGGGTCAGGGGGACAGTTGAAGCCAAGGGCTTCGAAGAAGACATGGTGGAAACAAGGGGTATATAATATTTTTTAGATGTTAATTTGATTTTTCACTCCAGAATTACCTTCCCTTCAATTTCAACCAAAAGGTCTTCGCGACAAATATCTGCAATAATATACACCACAGGTAGATTTCCATAGTGTTTCTTAAAAGTTCTTTTTACAACCGAAAAATCTTTCCGGTTTTTTACATAAACCCTTGCATGGCCATAACGAGGATTAATTTTTTCGTCTGAAAGTTTTTCAAGAATCTGCTCTGAATAGAGCTGTTTTATATTGTTAATGGTTACTTCGGTCTGTTCTTCCGGATCTCCAACACCTACAGTATTCTCCCCTACAATTGAAGCAGTTCCCGAAATAAAAACCATCTTTTTTCCATGTAATTCAAGATAACGCGCCCTTTCAAATTTTGGTGTCGTTTTTAGTACACATCCTTCGCCAACCAATACCTCATCGCTATAGGTATGTGCCGCAATTTGTTCCGGATTATTTATGGCTGATGAGCTGCAATATTCAGACTGAACTGCAACAAATTCAATCAAAACACCACCTTCATTCATTCCAATACCTGTTGCTGCCGGATATCCGTTATTCTCAAACGCGTCGCTGTAAAATATCGTTCGTGCATTGTTGAATTCCTGGTATCGTTGCTCAGGTCCATCGTATCCTAAAATGTCTTCCAGGTAATTCCACTGACGAACTATCGAACCAACGTGGAATTCTGTTTTTTGAAAAATTTCAGATAAATCGGAAAAGGCTTTTTCTGAATTAATCTTACAGTTATCATTGGTATTTGATTGCACATTTCCTATCAGAACCTGACAATCTCCATTTTTAAACAATACCGCACCATTATTGTCATTCAACAAAAAAGATGCATCCCAGAGTCGTGAATCATAAAAACTTACCTCGGCGATAATTTTGCGTGTTAGCGGAGGTTGTGCTATTACACTTAAAAGTATATCGTTATGAACCTTTGACTTTACCTGAGATTTTATTTCTTTTTGGATTTTGAGGTAATCAGATTTTGATTCCGCATCGACAAAAAAATTTATTTTAAAAACCTTTTTTCCTGAATTAATTTTTAACAACTGATCCAAACAATTCAGTAGTTGTTCGTCCATTGTTGCACAGGAATTTTCCGGGTTAATAAATATTCTTTCGCCGTCTATAAAATACATCGTCCAGTTTTAAATTGGGCTACAAATATGGCAGGATTTTTTGATGTAAAAAAAAGTTGATTCGATTTTTTTGGCGTATGAAAAATCAGGTTTGCATTTCACCTGATTCTTATCTGTCTGTTTACCAGCAAAATTTTCAATAATCCCCTTCTGCCTTACTCCCGCTTAATACAGCCTCTGTTGAGCCAACTCCAAGGCGATCAGCACCCTGTTCCAGAAATGCCACGGCATCTTTCCAGGTTCTTATTCCTCCGGAGGGTTTTACCAGCATTCTGTCACCAACAGTTTTTATCATTATCTCAATATTCTCAGGTGTCGCTTTTCCGGGACCAAAACCTGTTGATGTTTTAACAAAATCAGCACCACCTTCGTACGACAATTCACATGCTTTTGCAATTTGCTCTGGTGTTAAAAATCCACTTTCCTGTATTACTTTTACTAAAACTCCATGTTGATGCGCAACATCAACCACAGCTTTGATATCTGCGATAACGTACTCATAATCGCCTGATAAGAATTTACTGATATTCATTACCATATCAATCTCATCAGTACCATCGTTAATAGCCTGTCTGGCCTGGAATTCTTTTACAGGAATGGAATCGGTGCCATGAGGAAAACTCAGAACACAAGATACTTTTACATTACTATCTTTCAAAAGTTCTTTTGCCAATTTAATATCGCAGGGTTTTACACACATGCTAAATACTTCATTTTCGATACACATTTTAGCATTGGCATGTAAATCCAACTCTGTTTGATCTGGTTTAAGCACTGCATGATCTATGGTTTGAGCTACTTGTCTTTTTGTGTACATTTTATATTATTCAATTATTGCCTTTATAATTTTAATTGCTTCCTCCGTATCCGATTCTTTTACATACAAATCGATAGCCGATGGAATTCCTCCACCAAAACCTGCTTCCAATCCCTGACGAAATCCGTCTTTTGTAATGGAAACAATTCCTTTCTGATCAAGTTCTGATTTTATTCTTTCGATAATAACACTTCCACCCGTGTAAACCAAAACCAGTCTGTCTTTGCTCATAACTATTATGTTTATTCTTCCATTTCTTTTAAAATCTGTTCAACCTGTTCGTTGGTTTTTAATAATTTATCCTTACAGGTTTTTAATAAAACAGAAACACGTTTTACTTTTTCAGCCAACTCGTCCACGTCCAGTTCTTCATTTTCAATCTTTTCAAGAATTTCTTCAACCTCCGCCATTGCATCGGCATAACTGATGTTTCTTTTATTTGCCATGATTTTCTTTTTTAACGATTTTACTTTTTACTTTACCATCAGCGAAACGGGTTTCAATTTCTTCATCCAGTTCAATTTGTTTTGATGATTTTATAATTTCCCCATTTTTCAAAGTTAATGTATATCCTCTTTGTAGAACATTTTCAGGATTGATTAATCTTGCTGTATTTTCAAAAAAATGAATTCTATCTTTCTCTTTTAACAGAAATTTCTTCGATTGGCCAGACAGGATATCTGTAAAATGATTTATTACTCCGCGTTGTTTTAATATCGATTCATTTATCAAATGATGAAGAGATTCTTTTTTTTGTGCCAGCCTTGTTTTAATAGCGCTTATTAACATCTTTGATTTTGAATATAATTCATGATGTAATTCGCTTAACTCGTGTTCTTTCTGATAGGAAAATTGTTTTACGACTCTTTGTACTTCATTACCTTTTTTCGATAATTGAATCTGATTTTTTATTATAAAACCCTCAACTACCCTGCTTAATCCAATAGCTGCATTTTCCAATTCAGAATTGTGAGAATCGAGCATATTTACTGCAAAGTCTACAATTTCGTTCTCCATTTCCAACAATCTGCTGTAATAAGTTTCAACCCCTTTTATCAGAAATTCAGCAACTGCAGTTGGAGTTTTTAAACGCGAATGAGCAACCAAATCTATAATTGTGTCATCTTTTTCATGGCCAATTCCTGTAATTACCGGTAAGGGAAACTGCGTAATATTAAATGCCAGTTCATAATCATCGAAACTGCTTAAATCGGCAGTTGCCCCTCCCCCGCGAATAATAACCACTGCATCAAAAAAATCTTCGAATTGAAAGATTCTTTCCAAAGCAAAGATTATTGAAGAAGGAGCTTCGACACCCTGCATGGTAGCCTGAAACAATTTAGTATAAAATCTGAATCCAAATTCATTATTCTCTAATTGATCCATGAAATCCTGGTAACCGGCAGCCGTAGCAGAAGAAATTACTGCTATTTTTTGAGGAACAAGAGGAAGTCCAAGTTCCTTATTCATTTCAAAAACACCCTCATTTTGCAAACGATTGATTATTTCTTTTCGTTGCATGGCCATATCTCCGACCGTGTAAACCGGATCGATATCCCTGATATTGAGACTAAGACCAAAAGCCGAATGATATTCAACAGTAACCTGAACAAGAATTTTAATACCCTGAGTAAACAATTGTCCTGTTGAGGTTTCGAAATAAGGTTTTAACATTCGGTAAGTGTAAGACCATATTGTAGCCCGGGCTCTTGCAATAATTTCATTCTCCTGTTTCTCAACCAACTCAAGATAACAATGTCCGCTGAAATTTTCCTTTAATTCGCTTATTTCAGCAACCATCCATACCGATGAAGGCAACGATTCTTTAATTGCCTTAGCAATTTGCTCATTAAGTTCAGAAAGGGTGATTTTTTGTTCCATTAATTTTATTGCACTTTGCTCAATTTAAGTGTTTCTGTTGAATTAGCTGTACTAATTTTTAAAATTAATATTCCCGGTTGAATTGATTGCAAATTATTTAGTTCAATTTGATTGGTTACCTGTTTAATCCATTTACCAACCAATTTTCCATCCATTGAAAATAATTCGATGCGAACTTCTTCATAGAACAAGTTATTATTTGATTTTAAAATGATTCTGTCTCTTACAGGATTTGGAAAAACAATCCATTGATTTGAATTACTTTTTTCGGCAACCGAAAGGTGTTTTAGTAAAATATACGACCATCTTAAATCCGGTATTCCATAACCACTTAAAGAATCGGGTTCTTCAAACAAATGTGCACTTAATTCCAGGGCACCCTTAATTTGTTTTGCAGTCGCATAAGGAAATGCCTGCCATAAACTTGCTGCTATTCCCGCTACTATTGGACTTGAAAATGAAGTACCGTTAATATATCCAAATGCTCCGTTTGACCTCTGTGCAACTGCCCTTAAGCCCACCGCTGTTATATTTGGTTTTACTGCCCCTCCGTAAGCCGGGCCATAAGATGTAAAATATGCAGGAATACTGTCTTTTCCGATTGCCCCAACACCCAAAACATTAGCACCATCTGAAGGTGAAATTATATATTTCCATGGATCATTTCCTTCGTTTCCTGCACTGGAAACAACAAGAATTCCCTTTGAAGCTGCAATATTTGCTCCCTGAGTTACACGTGTAGTATATCCATCCATATCCTCATAAGTATGATTCATTGAAGGATCATCAAATTCATAATATCCCAATGATGAATTGATAATGTCAACTCCTACACTATCAGCAAATTCTGCTGCTGCTACCCAGTTATCCTCTTCAATTAAATATTCTGTTTCAGCATCCTCAGAACGAAGCAGCCAGAAGGAAGCTTTTGTTGCAGTTCCAATCAATGTTCCGGGTACATATCCTCCCATACAGGAAAGTACACTCATTCCATGATAGTGGGTTTGAAAAATATCACTGTAGGGGTCAACAAAGTCGCGGATTCCTAAAATCTGATTATTTGCCCACAAACTATCCATGCCACTGTAGATATTGGCATTATAAAAACCGGCATCCAGAACGGCTATTTGAATACCTTGCCCATTGTAACCCTGATTGTGCAGAAATTGCCCGTTAAGAGTGGAAGTTTGATAAACCGACGGGCCATAATAAGAAGTATCAATTGGAATGGGTTCAAAACCGCTTTCTGTGAATTTGTTTACAGCACTTTTTGTGCCGCTTCCTTTTGAAAGTTGAACTTCTTTTACAAAGTTTAATTTCTGAACTTCGGTTTGAAAACTATCGTTTAAAGCCAAAACTGTTACTCCGTTTAACCATTTTGAGCTATGTTTAATTTCCGCTCCAATTTTCAATACCTCTTCAATGTAATGTTGATTAACCGGTAAATCAAGAGAATCAATTTTTATACGCTGCTTAATTCTTCTTTCAATAGCGCGATCTGAAAGATATTCCTCAGGTTGTGAAAGAGTATAAGGAGTATCATTTTTATCGGTAAAAGCCACCCAATAATAATTCTGCGCATTTCCTCTTAAAGAAAAAACAATTAGTAAAAATGTCAATTGGAATAAAACCTGCTTCATATAAAAATCCCTGTTTATTTGGGTATAAATCCTATCGAAATTACAACAATTTTAAAAACTCTAATAAATCTTCTTTTTTAACATGTATTCCGAAGGATCGTTCATATATTTTTCAGGATCGTTGAGCGTATCTTTTCCATCTTCCATTTGCATGATATTTAAATTGGCGATACTATCTCTAACATTTGGATTTAAAATTTTTCCCTCATCATAAAATAACGAATATAAATAATCACCATTTTCATTATAGTATTTCCATTCTCCATCATGTAATCCATTTATATAACAAGCTTCCAGTTCTACCCTTTCATTTTGAAAATAGGTAAGACAAAGTCCGTTACGTTGATTGTTTTTCATTTTGCATTGGAAAAATGGTTTGCCATTTTTAAAGAATACCTGAAAGTTCCCTTCCTGAACTCCATTTACCCAATCTGTTTCTTCCCAAATTTCACCGGTATCGTAATACTTTCTCGACTTACCATGTTTTACTCCGTTTTTCATTTGCTCATCAGAAATTTTTCTGTTTGCGGAATAATATGTCCATAATCCCGACTTTTTCTGATTTAAATAAATGCCATCGGCTACCTTATTTCTCCATTCATCAAAAAGTTGAACATCGGCTGAATCAGAATCGGTGCGATAAACAATAATTGCTTTTAACTGTCCCCCGGAATGATATCTTTTCCATTCTCCAACAGGCTTTCCATCTTTAAAATTTCCTTCGTAAATTAACCTCCCGGTTGCCTGTTTCTTTTGCCAGAAACCCTGACGCAATCCATTGTTATCGGTTTGATTGATTTGCGAGACTGCTAAATATGGCAGAAACAATAATATTAATAGTGTTGATCTCATGTTTTTATTTCTAAAAACTGCAAAAATATGAAATTATTATTGGCAGATAAGGGATTTACTTATCAAGCTCACTAAGGATCAAATTAAAAAGATTTAAAATTTATAAAATGTTATATTAGTGAACATATTAAACAATTTTGGTGTATCTGAATTTATGATTATAAAGAAACATTTAACAAAAGAATAATATGTGGGTTAAAAATATTGAAAGCCTGGAAAAAATAACTCCGGCGCAAGCATTGGATATTTTAAAAGAAGGAAATAAACGATTTTTACAAAATAAAAATACGAAGCATAATTTGCTGGAACAGGTTGAACAAACTTCAAATGGACAATTTCCTGTTGCTACAATTTTAAGCTGCATTGATTCACGTACTTCTTCTGAACTTATTTTTGATCAGGGTATAGGAGGAATATTTAGTGTAAGAATTGCCGGAAATATAGTAAATGAAGATATTTTAGGCAGTATGGAATATGCATGTGCGGTGGCTAAATCGAAAGTATTAGTCGTAATGGGTCATACAAAATGTGGAGCAGTTATTAGTGCCTGTAATAATCATAAAAGTGGAAACATAACAACATTATTAAACAAAATTCGTCCTGCAATCGAATTAGAGAAAAGTGTAAAATCGGAACGAAACGGACAAAACATATTTTTTGTCAATCGGGTTTGTGAATTAAATGTTGAAGTTGCTATCCAAAAAATTCGAACTCAAAGCCCTGTTCTTAATAATCTTGAAAAAGAAGGAAAAATAAAAATAGTAGGAGGAATTTATGATATTGATAACGGAGAGGTAAGTTTTTTTGATTAAAAAGAAAAAAAATTGTTTTTCGCAAAATTCTAATTTTCGTACTTATTGGATATCATAAATAATCTTCAGCTAAAACATTAATTCTTCTTGTCCGACAACTCCTCAACAAAAAAAATAACCTATTTTTGAACTTTAATTTTACCCTTTTCAAATGAAAAAAATCTCTTCTGTTCTGACATTGTTGTTTGCTTCATTCATTTTTTCTTACTCACAGGAAGTTGATTTACAAAAGTTGGATGAATATTTTGCCCAAACTGCAAAAGATTGGGGAATTCCCGGCATGAGTGTTGGAATTGTTAAAGATGGCG
This sequence comes from uncultured Prolixibacteraceae bacterium, assembly GCA_913063265.1. Taxonomy (GTDB): domain Bacteria; phylum Bacteroidota; class Bacteroidia; order Bacteroidales; family Prolixibacteraceae; genus Draconibacterium. The sequence goes on from CAJXZG010000002.1 coordinate 8,246, forward strand.
AAATAGTTTTTAGTAAAGGTTATGGTGTTATAGAAACAGGTAAGGAGAAAAAACCTGATGGTAACACATTATATGCAATTGCTTCAAATTCAAAAGCTTTTACATCTGCAATTTTGGCTATGTTGGTTCAGGAAGGAAAAATAAACTGGAATGATAAAGTTCAAAAATATATACCCTGGTTTGAATTGTACGATCCTTACACAAGCCGGGAAACTACAATAAAAGACTTGCTTTGTCACAGAGTTGGGTTGGGTACATTTAGTGGCGATTTTATTTGGTACAAATCCGATCTTAACTCAGAAGAAATCATACGTAGATTAAAATATCTTCCCAATAAGTTTGATTTTAGAGATGGATATGGTTATTCGAATGTAATGTACATTACTGCCGGAGAAATTATTAAAATTGTGACCGGCAAAACATGGGGCGAAAACGTACAGGAAAGAATTCTTGATCCATTGGATATGAAACGCTCAGTTTACTCATTATCAAAGCTGGAAGAAAAAGGAAACTTTGCAATTCCACATGCTTTTGAGGAGGAAAAGAATATTCCAATACCGTATGAAGACTGGGAAGAAGTTGGTGCACTTGGTGGCATAATTTCATCAGTTAACGATATGGGTAAATGGATGATATTTAATATGAATAACGGAATTATTGACAATGACACCCTGTTAACTCCGGCATCAAGAAATATTATTTGGAGAATGCACAACACTTATAATGTTGACCATACACAAGCAAACGATTTTAATACTCATTTTAGAGGATATGGTTTAGGTTGGGGCTTGTCTGATTTCCATGGTCGACTGCGAGTAAGTCATGGAGGTGGTTTTGATGGTATGATCTCTTCAGTAAATATGATTCCGGATGAAAAGCTGGGTGTAGTTGTTTTAACCAATGGAATGAATGCTCCCACCATGGCAGTAAGCTATTACGCATTAAATGCATTTTTAGGATTGGAAGAAAAAGACTGGTCAACTGAAATGCTGGAACAAAGAAAAGATAAGCAAAAAAAAGACACCCGGATTTCTGAAAGAATAAGGAAACGAGTAGAAAATACAAATCCAAGTCTGGCAATTGAAGCGTATTGTGGAAAATATATTTCTGATATTTACGGAACCATTGAAGTAAAAAAGGAAAATAATAAACTCAGAATTTACTTTGAACATACTCCGGAATTATCTGCTACACTTGAACACTGGCATTTTGATGTTTGGAAAATCGACTGGGATTATACACATGCATGGTTTAGTTTTGGAACTGTTAAATTTAATATGAATAATAATTTAGATATTACAGGAATTGATTTTGATGTACCTAATAACGATATCTTTTTTGATGAATTAAACCCAAAAAGAATTGATTAAACAGGTAAACTTTATATTGTTGCTGAAACAATAAATATTATTTTGGAAAAAATGGAGATGAGTTAATTTGCAGGCTGTTAGACCAAAACTTTCGTTTATAATATTTGTTTAAATACCAATGCCTGAATACTTAAAAACTATGGAGTTGAGTCCGCGAATAAAATTTTTGTTAACCAATGGATTAAAAGGAATTGCCTGGCTGGTTATTTTGCTAGGTGGATTCTTTTTGTTTGAATATTTTGTCATTTCAAGAAATCCGGAACTTTGGCTCGATCGGTTTTATGCTAATCCCAATGTTATATACTTGATTTATATTGGCTCGGAGTTCTTCTTTGGTATAATACCTCCCGAACTATTTATGATTTGGGCCTTTAATAAGGCTGATGTAATACATTACATATTAAATATTGGTTTTTTTGCAGTGGTTTCGTATGCATTGGGTTATGTCAATTTTCTAATTGGTAAATTTTTATATAACCGTGTCTCATTTCGTTATTATCGGAAAAAAATATTCAAAGATACCTGGCCTCAATTGCGTAAATATGGTTTGTTTTTAATTATTGTTGCTGCAATAACTCCGTTACCATGGTCGGCTGTTTGTCTTTTGGTAGGCTCTGCAGACTACCCAAACAGAAAGTTTCTTCTTTATGCACTTGCCCGGATTCTTCGTTTTATTGTTTACGGTTATATTGTATATCAGTCTCATCAGTTTTAATTTCATAAAAACATACTTTCAAATCTTTTGTTATTAGTGTAAAATAATTTTAAGATGTTAGAAAAACTAAAAAAGCGCTGGAATATAGAAAGCAATTTCCAGGTTGTGATAATTCTTATCGTTTTTGCCATTACAGGAAGTACTACGGTTTATATCAAAAAAATAATTTTTGATTTGATCCAGATAACATCTGAAACACCAATAGTTATTAAAATGCCGGTTTATGTTGTTGTAATAATGACAGTTTACAACATATTGTTATTGATAGTAGGTTTTTTATTCGGGCAGTTTAAGTTTTTCTGGGAATTTGAAAAAAAATTCTTTTCGCGATTAATGTTTAGAAAAAAACAAACGTCTTCAGAAAGAATTAAATCATGAAAATTACAAGAAATTTAGCCATCATATTATTATTGACAATTTCAATGAAAACAACAGCAAAACAATTAGAAAAAGCAACGCTTGGCGGCGGATGTTTTTGGTGTACGGAAGCCGTTTATCTTGAATTAAATGGAGTAACCGAAGTAAAACCCGGCTATAGTGGTGGTCATATAAAAAATCCTACATACAAAGAAGTAACCAGCGAAACAACCGGACATGCAGAGGTTGTTCTAATCCAATTCGATCCGGAAATTATTAGTTATCCAGAAATCCTGGAAGTTTTTTTTGCTACCCATGATCCGACTACCTTGAACCGACAGGGAAACGATGTGGGTACGCAGTATCGTTCTGCAATTTTTTATCATAGTGAAAAACAAAAGGAAATCGCCAATCAAATTATAGAAGAGTTGGAAAAAGAAAAAGTATTTGATGATTCGATTGTAACTGAAGTAACCAAATTTGATGCCTTTTACATTGCCGAAGATTACCATATTAATTACTTTGCCCGTAACAAAAATCAACCTTATTGTCAGTTTGTGGTTGCTCCAAAAGTTGATAAATTCAGAAAGGTTTTTAAAGATAAAATCAAAAAATAACCCAAAGGATATTTATTAAAACCAAAATAAATATATTACATAATATTTATACTCTTAAGTTATTTCGGAATCCATAATAGAAATAAAAAAATAATGTATTTTACAAACTAAAAATTTATTAAATCTCAAATAACACACAAAATACTCTTTTATAGTGTATTGCAAGTTAGATTGCAACAAGCCAGCATCCATAAACAACTCTTAAAATCCTGTTATTTAACCTTTTGTAAATGAATTCATTTTCAAATATTTACTGTTTTTCATAACTTGAATAGAGTCATGAACACTAAATTAAAGATTATGAAACAAATTTTACTTGTAATTGGAAATTCATTAAAAACAGTCCTGCTCACAATTTTTTTGGCGCTTTTGGCAACAATAGTGGTAAATGCAGGTGACATAACAATTTCTTTGGGATACCGACTTGAGGTTGCTACCGAAGATTGGGAACAGCCGGTGGTGGCTGAGATTACCAACCTGGAAAGTTTTTCTGTTGATGGTGCAACTTTAAAATACTCAATTACCGATCAGTTAAATTTACGGGTAGCTTACGAATGGAATACTGAAATTGGTACTATACCTCCAAAGAGCTCTGTGAAATTGCAAGCTGAAAATTATTGGCAGCCAAAAGTTGGGTTTTACAAAGTAAGTTACGAGCTTAATTCATGGAACGATATTAATCCTGCCAACGATACCGCTTCATATTATGTTGAAGTTTTGCCAAACCCGGGATTTTCTTTTAAAATTAACCAACTGGATTTTATTAATCCTTTTCAGCAAGAATATTCAAATAAAGGAAGAATTGATTTTACCATTCCTCCATCTGAAGAGGTCAAATATGTGAATATGATGTTAACCTTACCTGGATTGGACTTGGATCCCAAGTGGTTGGTTCAGAATTTTCCGGCCCCGGCATTTCCCGACACACAGGAAGTTTCGTATTGGATCGATTATGGTAAACTTGGAATAAAGAATGGTTTTGATTTAACTCATTTAAGGTTAGAGTATAAATACAGTACAACTCCTGAATTAAAACCTTTTTCAATCGATAAAATGTACCTGATGGATACTCATTTGGGATTTTATAATGTGGGTGGTGATAATCCGGTTGAGAAAGAATTTGATTTTTCCCTTGATCTGCCCAGTATTAACTGGAATAACGGATGGAAATTAAAAACGTGGAATTACAGAGGCTGTAATGTTCCGAATATTGATTTGGATTCATCAAAATATAATCCCCGCGATATGCCGGGTGTAGTTGGTGATTGGAATAGTTGTGCCCCTGCAGGTGCTATTAATAGTTTACAATGGTTGGAAGATACTCAGGATAAAATTCCTGACTCGGAAACATCACTGAGAGATAAAATCAATATTTTCAATCATGTTTCCGGACGTTCAAATGAAGGTGGATTAAATACTGCCGGAACAATTATGGGAAAATTAGGATTTATTGATTCTTTGAAACTACCAATTCATGTAAAATGGCAGGGTATTCCAACCAGTAAGGATACCATAAAATCTCCCAATCCCAGGTACAATCATTTTGCTCTTGGAAAGAATGATTCGGTTGGAGCTTATCCTACTTTTGAATGGTTGGTTTCAGAAATGGAAAAAGGAGAAGACATAGAGATTAAATTTGGGTGGTACGATTCATTAAATGTAAGACATGGAGGACATTGGGTAGTCGTTTCAGGTGTTAGCGATGTTACCACGGCCCAGGGAATTTATGTTAAAGACGATGAAGAACAAAGCAAGGCCGGAGGAATGCGACAGACTTACCTGAACTGGGTAACAAATGATGCCGGCCGTCCTCGTTTGGTAGGATTTGAAGGGCCAAATAACCGATGCTGGGTTGAAAGTGTTGTTTCAGAAAGCTACGACTCTACCATCGTATTTGCCTCTCCAACCACATCCTTAAACTTTTTTGATAATAATAATACTCTTAATTTAATGGTATATGAAAACCCAAGTTCAGTTAATAAACCTGTAACAATTAAGTTCGATATTAATGAACCTGATAACGTTAAAATTCAGATTTACGAAATCACAGGCAGGTTAATTCTATCTTTTGAAAATAGTTATGAAACTGCAGGCAGTAAGTCGGTTGTATGGAAAGGAAATCAACAAAATGGTAAGATTGCGGGAAACGGAATTTATATTGTAAAAGTTTTTTCAAAAGAAAATAGCGCAACACAAAAAATAATACGACAGAATTAAAAAACGTTTTATCATAAAAAAACCGGGATTTTCCCGGTTTTTTTATGATAAAATACTTTCTTATAATTCACGAATCCAGATATTTCTGAAGCTTACAGGATTACCATGATCTTGTAATACCAAACTACCCGGACCATGTTTTTCAACCGCGTATTCAGGAACACCAATATATACTGTAGGTCCCCGAACTTCAACATTATTTTGAACCAAAACACCATTATGTAAAACGGTTATTTTTGGAGGAGTAAAATATGTTCCATCCTTATTAAAACGAGGTGCTGTATAAATTATATCATAGGTTTGCCATTCTCCCGGTGCTTTACATGCATTTACCAGAGGTGGATGTTGTTTATAAACACTACCTGCTTGCCCGTTTCTGTAAGTACGGTTGTTATAATTGTCCAATACCTGAACTTCATAAATTCCCTGTAAAAAAACTCCACTATTTCCACGTCCCTGGCTTTCACCAGCTACTTCAGCAGGTGACCGCCATTCAATATGCAGTTGACAGTCTTCAAAAACCCGTTTTGTTTTAATTACTCCTTCGCCTTTTTTTACAGTTACACATCCGTCTTCAACTATCCATCCCGGTTTACCACCATCACCATTTGTCCATTCACTTTCAATATCGGTTCCATTAAAAAGAATAATTGCATCCGATGGGGCATCTGTGGGTTTTTCTCCCGGAGTAATAACCGTTACTTCCGGATCCCATATTTCTGTCATTTCAGGTTTCATCTCCGGCCTTTCCTGCTGGGCAAAAGCCGCTGTTACAGCAACCAATAGCAATGCTGTTAGAACTTTAATTTTCATAAAAATTGTTTTAAGGTTTTAATTGATTTAATTTTAGTTACAATCCCAATTCTTCCATTATTGAATCTATCTTTAACTCCGATTTTTTTTCTGCCTTTTCAAAATCTTCGCGAGACTTTAATTCTCCTTTTACCTCGAAATAGAACTTAATTTTAGGCTCTGTTCCTGATGGGCGTACAGATATTTTTGTTCCTTCTTTTGTGAAAAACTGCAGTACATTAGAAGTTATTTTCTGATCAATTTTTTTCTTTTCTCCTGTTAATACATTCTTTGCTACCAATGAAGAATAATCTTTAATCTCTTCCAAAGACGATCCTCCAAGTTCTTTAGGTGGCTCATTACGGAAACGGGTCATAATTTGTTGAATTTCTTCAGCGCCGGATTTTCCCTGACGAACTATGTATTTCATTTTTTCTTTTGAATACCCATATTCAAGATAGATATCCTGTAGCATTTCATATAAAGATTTGCCTTTGCTGATTGCCCAGGCAGCTATTTCCGCCATTAATGCACATGAGGATACAGCATCTTTATCACGCACAAAATCAGCAGGCATAAATCCAAAACTTTCTTCACCACCTCCAATATATTTTTTCTTTCCTTCCAGATCTCTGATTATTTCAGCAATGAATTTGAATCCGGTGAATACATCAAAATATTCTATATTGTTTCTTCTGGCAATTTCAGCAATTAATTCAGTTGTTACTATCGTTTTTACTACATATTCGTTACCTTTTAACGAGCCAGCTTCTTTCATTTTGGTAATAATGTAGTATATAAAAAGTAAGGCGGTTTGATTTCCATTTACAATTATAAATTTGCCTTTATCATCTTTTACCACAACGCCAATCCGGTCTGAATCAGGATCGGATGCCATAACCAAATCCGCATCAACTTCATATGCTTTTTTAATCGCAAGTTCCATGGCAGCTTCCTCTTCCGGATTTGGAGAAACCACAGTTGGGAAATCACCACTAACTACATCCTGCTCAGGAACATTTATAATATTTGTGAATCCGAAAGCACGAAGCGCAGCAGGAATCATTTTCACCCCTGTGCCATGAATAGGCGTATATACGATTTTTAAATCCTTGTGTTTCGCGACTACTTCTGGTGATATCGAAACAGTTTTTACCATTTCGAGAAATTTCCGGTCCATCTCTTCTCCCAAAATTTCTATCAAATTTTCCGGCCCGTCAAATTTAATTTCTTCCGCTTTTATATTTAAAACCTCGTCTACAATATTTTTATCGTGAGGTGCCACAATTTGAGAACCATCGTCCCAATATGCTTTATAACCATTATATTCTTTAGGATTGTGTGAAGCAGTAAGAATAATTCCACTTTGGCACCCAAGTTCCCGAATTGCAAATGATAATTCCGGAGTTGGACGTAGATCATCGAACAGGTAACACTTAATTCCATTTGCAGCAAAAATCTTAGCACTGCTTTCGGCAAACAGACGACTGTTATTTCTGCAATCGTGACCAATTGCAACTTTAATTTCATCAAGGTTGGCAAAATTCTTTTTCAAATAATTCGAAAGTCCCTGAGTAGCTGCTCCTACTGTATAAATGTTCATTCGATTGGTGCCCACTCCCATAATGCCACGTAATCCTCCTGTGCCAAATTCAAGATTACGGTAAAACGAGTCAATTAAATCGGTTGGATCTTCATTATCAAGTAGCTTTTGAACCTCTTTTTTTGTTTCTTCATCATAAGTATCAGAAAGCCAGTATCTTGCTTTTTCTCTTACCTCTTTTAATAATGCCGTATTTTCCATTTTTATCTTTTTATACCACGAATAAATTATGTTGAAATCTAAATTACAACTTTATTTGAAATGTAAACGCAAAATTCTAATTAGCTTAACTTTTGCAAACATTTTTTTAGACTATCCTTCCAGTAAGGAATAGTTATTTCAAATGTATTTTTGATTTTTGCTTTATCCAGGACGCTGTATAATGGTCTTTTGGCGGGTGTAGGAAATTCATCCGATCGAACAGGTAAAACATTACAATTGGTATTGGAGATTTCAAATATTGCTTTTGCAAAATCATACCAGCTGGCAACTCCTTCATTTGAATAATGATAAATTCCTGAAACAAATAATTTTTTGTTGTTTTCAGTTTTTTCAACAATGCTAAGAATCGAATCTGCCAAATCAGCTGCATTTGTAGGGGTTCCAATTTGATCAAATACCACATTTAAAGTGTCTCTTTCTTTACCCAAACGCAACATTGTTTTTACAAAATTATTCCCAAAAACAGAATAGAGCCAGGATGTTCTGATAATTATTGAATCAGGATTTTCTTTGATACAATTTTGTTCACCATTCAGTTTTGTATTTCCATAAACACTCTGCGGGTTAACTTCTTCCTGCTCATTATATGGATATGAAGCATTTCCATCAAAAACATAATCTGTGGAAATATGAATAAATTTTGCTCCATTCTCTTTTGCATATTTTGCAATTATTGCAGGAGCAATTTCATTTACAAGTACTGCTATTTCTTTATCTGTTTCAGCCTTATCAACTGCAGTGTATGCCGCACAATTAATTACAAAATCAGGAATCTCTTGTTTAAAATAATTCTCTACAGCCTGTTCATCAGTTATATCTAAAGTATCAATATCTGAATATAAAAAATTCCAGAAGGGAAACTTTTTTGATAGAATCTTTAACTCTTCCCCTAATTGGCCATTTGCACCAGTTACAATAATTTTCATCAGGCTAGTAAACAAAATTTATTTCTGCATCCTTAAACAAAGGAGCGTCCTTATCTTTTTCAGAAACTTTCCACTCCGACTCTTTTAATTGCCAATCAATCCCGAGTTGTGGATCAAATGCATTAATTGCCCTTTCAGAAGCTTTATTGTAAAGATTATCGCATTTATATATAAAAATTGCTGTTTCACTTAAAACAGAAAAACCGTGACCGAAACCGGGTGGAATGTATAGTTGTTTTTTATTTTTATCGTCAAGTTCCAAACCAAACCACTCTCCGAATGTAGGTGAATTTCTTCTTAAATCTACTGCTACATCATAAACTACTCCTTGCACTACGCGTGCCAGTTTCGCTTGAGCATATGGAGCAAGTTGATAATGTATTCCTCTAACTACTCCTTTTACTGATTTTGATTCATTATCCTGAATAAATTCTGTTTGTATACCCCCTTCGATGTAATTTGATTTTTTATATGATTCAAAAAAATATCCTCTCGGATCTTTAAAAATATCCGGCTCAACAATTAGTAATCCGCTTAAAGGTGTTTCAAAAATCTTCATTAGTTCAATAAAATGTATTTCTAACTGGAGAATCAAATATCTCCTGCAGTATGCAAAATTGGATCGCATACATTAATTATATAAAAAGTATTTTGGTTAATCTGAATATTCTGTTGTTTCATAAACTATAAATCCCCTACAAAAGTAGCTTCTGCAAATTCTTAGAATTAGGAAAATTCAATCAATTAAAACAATTCTGATTTTCTTTCTACAAGTTTCAGAAGATATTGTCCATATAAATTTTTGCTTAACGGTTTTGCCAGTTTCAACAATTGATCTTTGTCAATAAAACCTTTCTTATAAGCTATCTCTTCAACGCATGAAACTTTGAGTCCCTGACGTTGTTCGATTGTAGCAATAAAATTTGAAGCCTGAAGCAAACTGTCATGAGTTCCAGTATCCAACCAGGCAAAACCTCTTCCTAAAAGTTTTACATTCAACCTTTCTTCATCAAGGTATAGTTTATTTAAATCCGTAATTTCAAGTTCACCTCTTTTTGAGGGTTTAAGATTCTTTGCTTTTTCAACCACATCATTTGAATAAAAGTACAATCCCGTAACAGCATAGTTTGATTTCGGTTTCTCTGGTTTTTCTTCAATACTTAGAACTTTTCTGTCAGCCGCAAATTCTACTACACCATAACGTTCAGGATCGTTGACGTAATATCCAAAAACTATTGCACCATCCTCCAGTCCAGCAGCTTTTTCTAAAATACTCCTAAAATTATATCCATAAAAAATATTATCTCCAAGTATTAAACAAACATTATCATTGCCAATAAATTCTTCACCTAAAATAAATGCCTGAGCCAAACCATCCGGTGAAGGTTGAATTTTATAAGAAATCTTAATTCCCAATTGGGCTCCATCTCCCAGTAAATTCTCGTATAAACTAATGTCCGTTGGAGTTGAGATTATTAGTATTTCCTTTATTCCTGCTAACATCAATACGGAAAGCGGATAATATATCATAGGTTTATCGTAAACTGGTAAAATTTGTTTGGATACCGAACGTGTAATCGGATAAAGTCTTGTGCCTGAACCACCAGCTAAAATTATTCCTTTCATATTTGTAGCCTTTGTTTTTAAATTTACAAATTTCTTTTTGTAATATTCTTTATTTAACAACAATACATAATGTCGTGCAAAATAAACAAAAAGAAACTTTGAAACAACACTATTTTAAGGGTTTTATTAATTATCAGATTATTAAAATAACAAACAAATATAATGTTAAATTAAAAATCAATACTTCTTTTAATCCAGCTCTTTTAATGTTAACTTAAAGAAATAAATCCTCAAACTCTTTGAAATACAGGAATTAAGTTATACTTTTGCGCCCGTTTATAACAAATATAATGTCTAACTTATTAATTTTATTAGAATTACATGACTGAAAAGAAAAATGAAAATCTCGAGCCGGAAGCTGAGAAAGCTCCGACGAAAGAGGTAAAAAAAGCGACAAAAAAAGTTGCTAAAAAAACAGAAGAAATTAAAGCAGAAGCGAAAACTGAAAAAGCTGAAGAAGTAGTAGAAGAAAAAAAGGTTGATGCAGCTGTCGAAACAAAAGAAGAAGTTGTAGCTGAAGCAAAAGAAGAGGTTGTAGCTGAAACAAAAGAAGAGGTTGCAGCTGAGGCAAAAGAAGAGGATGTAACCGAAACAAAGAAAGAGGTTGCAGCAGAAGAGAAAAAAGAATCGACAAAAGAAAAAACCAAAGAAAAACCAGCTGAAACTGAAGAATTTGACTGGGCTAGTCTTGAAGTTGGCCAGGATTCCTACACAGCTGAAGAAAGAGAAAAACTTTCTGACCTGTACAACAACACATTGAATACAGTATCGGAAAAAGAAGTTTTAACCGGTAAAGTTATTTCTTTAAACAAACGTGAAGTTGTTGTCGACATTGGTTATAAATCTGACGGTATTGTTAGTGTTAACGAATTCCGTTACAATCCTGAATTGAAAGTAGGCGACGAAGTAGATGTTTACATCGAAAGTCTCGAAGATAAAAAGGGTCAAATGATCCTTTCACACAAACAAGCACGTTCAACCCGTTCATGGGAACGCGTTAACGAAGCCTTGGATAAAGACGAAATTATAAAGGGATTCATCAAATGCCGCACAAAAGGTGGTATGATTGTGGACGTATTTGGAATAGAAGCTTTCCTTCCTGGTTCACAAATTGATGTTAAACCTATTCGCGATTACGATGTATTTGTTGGAAAAACCATGGAATTTAAAGTGGTTAAAATTAACAACGAATATCGCAACGTTGTTGTTTCTCATAAAGCTCTTATCGAGGCTGAACTTGAACAACAGAAAAAAGATATTATCGGTAAGCTCGAAAAAGGTCAGGTACTTGAAGGAACTGTTAAGAACATTACTTCTTATGGTGTATTCATGGATCTTGGTGGTGTTGACGGACTTATCCACATTACCGACTTGTCATGGGGAAGAATTTCTCATCCAAGTGCAATTGTAGAATTAGATCAGAAATTGAATGTTGTAATTCTTGATTTCGATGATGACAAAAAACGTATTGCTCTCGGACTAAAACAACTTACTCCACATCCATGGGATAACCTTGATGCTGAATTAAAAGTAGGCGACAAAGTAAAAGGTAAAGTTGTTGTTATTGCTGATTATGGTGCTTTTGTAGAAATAGCTACAGGTGTTGAAGGATTGATTCACGTTTCTGAAATGAGCTGGAGCCAGCATTTACGAAGTGCACAAGACTTCCTGAAAGTAGGTGACGAAGTTGAAGCTTCAATTTTAACGCTTGACCGTGAAGAGCGTAAAATGTCACTTGGAATCAAGCAATTAAAAGCAGATCCATGGGAAAACATTGAAACTGAATTTGGTGTTGGAAGCAAGCACAATGCAACTGTACGCAACTTCACTAACTTTGGTGTATTTGTTGAAATCGTTGAAGGAGTTGATGGATTAATTCATATCTCTGACCTGAGTTGGACCAAGAAAATTAAACACCCTTCTGAATTTACAGCAATAGGCGAAAAAATTGAAGTTGTTGTTTTAGATATTGACAAGGAAAACCGTCGTTTAAGCCTGGGACATAAACAACTTGAAGAAAATCCATGGGATGTATTCGAAACCATTTTTACTCCGGATTCAATCCACGAAGGAACAGTAGTTGAACTGATGGATAAAGGTGCCGTAATTGCATTGCCATATGGTGTTGAAGGATTCGCAACTCCTCGCCATCTTGTAAAAGAAGATGGAACTTCTGTAAAACAAGACGAAAAATTGGATTTCAAAGTAATCGAATTTAATAAGTCTGCTAAACGTATTATCGTTTCTCACTCAAGAATAGCAGAAGATGAAAAACGTGCAGAAGGACAAGCGAAAAGAAGAACTCAATCGCGTGCCAAAAAATCAGACAAACAAATTTCTGATTCTATCAATATCGAAAAAACTACTTTGGGAGACATCAGCGAATTGGCTGCATTAAAATCTCAGATGGAAGAAAAAGAAGGAAAAGCAAAAAAAGATAAGTAATCACATTTTGTTTTTTATCAGAAATTCGTAATATTGAAGAATGGCACTTGAGATTACAAACAACGGAAATCATACCTTGGTTAAGGTAAATTCCGAAAGACTGGACACTCATAACGCACCCGATTTAAAATCGGAGTTCGTTATGATTAACAATAAAGGTGAAAAAAACATTGTTCTCGATTTAAGCAGTTGTAACTACTGTGATTCTTCGGGCTTACGATCGGTACTGGTTGCCAACCGGTTATGTGAAGATGCAATCGGAACCTTTATTTTGTGTGGATTGCAACCCGATGTGGAAAATCTTGTAAAAATTTCGATGCTCGACTCAATTTTGTTAATCACAAAAACGGTCGACGAAGCAAAGGAATTACTTGAAAAAAAAGGTAATTTAAAACAATAAATGCCTTTTGAAGTAACCATACTCGGAAGTAACTCAGCTTTACCAACTTCAAATAGATATCCAACCGCCCAGGTACTAAACGTACTTGGGCGGTTTTTTTTAATCGATTGTGGTGAAGGAACCCAAATTCAACTTCGAAGAAATAAAATTGGTTTTGGAAAAATTAAACACATTTTTATTTCCCATTTGCATGGCGACCACTACTTTGGATTAATCGGACTTATTTCAACTCTTAATCTACTTGGCTTAAAAACAGATATTCATATTTATTCAGCATCGGAATTAAAAAACCTACTCCAGCCGCAAATCGATTTTTTTAGAGGTGAAATGAGTGTAAATCTCATTTTTCATCCACTTAATTTTAAAAAACAACAAAAAATTTATGAAGACAAACGTGTTGAAGTTATTTCCTTCCCGGTAAAACACAGTATTCCAACCTGTGGTTTTCTGTTTCGTGAAACACATAAACCTGCCAATATCAAAAAGGAAATGATCGAGAATTACAATATTCCACTAAATAAAATCAAGGATATTAAAAACGGTGCAGACTTTGTTGCTGACGATGGAAAAGTAATTTTAAACAAACAATTAACAATACCTCCTTCCAAACCAAGGTCATATGCCTTTTGTACCGATACTGCTCCACATTTTCCTAATTTAGAGATTATAAAAAATGTAGATCTGTTATATCACGAAGCCACTTTCCCTGAATCTATGAAAGATTTTGCAAATAAAACCTTTCATTCAACAACAATTGATGCCGGAGAGATGGCAAAACAAGCCAATGCAAAAAAACTTATAATTGGTCATTTTTCAGCAAGATACAAAGATGTAAGTTTGTTTTTGGAAGAGGCCAAAACAGTTTTTAAAAATACCGTTCTGGCAAAAGATGGAAAAACCTATTCAATTCCGGGAAAAAGGTGATTTGTTAAAAATGGAGTTTTTAATAATCACTACACCATTTTTAAATCAATTCCGGCAAAATACATTATCAGAATCACCAGCCCGACAATAATTCGGTAATAGCCAAAAAGTTTAAAACCATGTTTTGTAAGAAACCCAATAAAAAATTTTATCGCCAACATAGCTACGATAAATGCCACCACATTCCCTACTGCTAATATTTTTATATCATGTGCAGTAAAACCGGCATCAGACTGAAATATTTTCAAAAGTTTATAACAAGTAGCTGCAAACATTGTCGGTACTGCTAAAAAGAAAGAAAACTCTGCTGCTGCTTTACGTGTTAATTTCTGAGTCAATCCACCGATTATTGTTGCTGCCGAACGGGATACTCCCGGAATCATGGCGATTACCTGAAAAATCCCAATAATAAAAGAACTTCTGGTGTCGGGTTCTACGTCAGGATTTGATTCATTTTTTGCAAATATCTTATCAACAAAAAGAAGAAAAATTCCTCCCAGAAGAAGCATTACAGCGACAACGATAACATTTTCAAGTAGCAAATCAATATAATCACCTGCCAGTAACCCCACTATAGCAGCCGGAATAAATGCAACAAAAAGTTTTATATAAAATTCGAATGATTTAAAAAACCTTTTCCAATATAATACCACAACCGATAGAATTGCCCCAAATTGAATTATAACTGTATAATGCTTTACAAATTCGTTTTCTGCAATACCAAGAATTGACGAACCAATTATCATATGACCCGTGGATGATATTGGGAGAAACTCTGTAATTCCTTCTATTACAGCCAGTATGAGTGCCTGAAGAATATTCATTTTTCCAATTTAGTATTTGGTTTTGTATAATAGCCTTTATTGGAATTTTAAAGTATTTAATGCTGCAAATATAATTTAGGTTTTACAATTACCTAATATTAATACCTGAATTGTACTAATTTATTCTATATTTTACTCTTCTCCTTCAAAAAATCCTTTATCAAAATTTACCAGATATAGTTTTTCGGTAGGACGTGTAAATGCAGTGTATAACCAACGGTAAAACTCTGTGTTCAAAGATTCTTCATTCACAAATCCGTGATCAACATACACCGCTTTCCATTGTCCACCCTGTGCTTTATGACAGGTAATTGCATACGCAAATTTCACTTGTAATGCATTAAAATATGGATTCTCTTTTACTTTTTTCCACCTTTCGCGTTTATTTCGAATTTCTGAATAATCTTCAGACACAGCTTCAAACAAAGCCCGGTTTTGTTCATATGTAAAAGCTGCTGTTTCCAAAGCAAGCGAATCCAAAAAAATTTTGCAATCCAATTCCAGATTTTCGTAATCAACAAACCTTAAACAAACATTGGCAAACCTACAACCATACAACTCTTCATACTTGTAAATTTGTATTACCTCTGCAATATCTCCATTGGCAATAAAATCGAGTTTCATTTCCTCATCGGCCCAATAATAATTGTTTTTTACCACCATAAGCAAATCACCTCTTTCAATTTCATTTTCCCGATATAAAATTGAACCTCGAATTCCTTTATTATAAAGATTGGCTCTTTTATTGGAACGAGTAACAACTGTAGTCTCAAATATGCCATATTTATCATGCGAAGAGGTAATACTTTCTATTAAATCTCCTCCAGAAATCTTTTCAACATCATCAAAACTTTCAAGTAAGATTTGGAAAAATCCTGATACCAAATTTTGACTTCCTATCTTTTTTCTTAATCCGGTTGCATTGCTTAAAATTCCTGACCCTTCAGATTGCCGAACTACTTCCGTAAGTTCAACCATCTTAACACTAAATCCATAATATTCCAGTGCATCTACATCCAAAGCAGGACTAATATCTAATCCAACCGGAGGCAATTGTGCCGTATCACCTACCAAAACCAGTCTGCAATTTTCACCTGAATAAACATATTCTAGTAAATCATCTAATACTCTTCCACTTCCAAAAACTGAATTTTCCGAGCTTTCATTTGAAATCATAGAGGCTTCATCAACAATAAAATAAGTGTTCTTGAAAAGATTTTTATCCAATACAAACAATCCAAATCCGTCTGAAGAAGATTTTTGCCGGTATATTTTTTTATGAATGGTAAATGCCGGCATTTTTGTGTAACCCGCCAATACCTTAGCAGCTCTTCCGGTTGGAGCCATCAAAACTGTTCGAATTTTTAAAGCTGATAAGGCCTGAGTCAATGAATACAGCATGGAAGTTTTCCCTGTACCTGCATAGCCCCTTATCAACATAATTTCATCTGGTTCGTTTGAAAAAATGTAATCAGACATTACATCAATCAATTCCAATTGACTCGTTGTTGGAGTAAAAGGTAAGTTTTGAGAAAGTAAGGTTTTTAAATGATTTTTAATCATGTATTAAAATAACTTAAAGTAAAGGAAAGTAATTTATATTTTTTTTTAATTTTGCATGCAATCAAAAAGACAAACTATAAAATAATAAAAATGAAAACCGTAATACAAATTCTACTTTTAATTGCAGCTGTAGTAATTTCTTTTTTTATTTATAAAAGTATCCAGCGCCCAATTGAATTTAAGAAAGCAAAAGATGAACGCTACGAAGTAGTGGTAGAAAGGCTTAAAGATATTCGAGAGGCAGAATTGGCATACAAAGATGTTTACAAAAAATTCACCGGCAGTTGGGATACTTTAATCGATTTTATTGTGAACGACTCTGTTATTAATGTTCGTAAAATTGGTGAATTAACCGATAGCATGGTAGAAGCTGGAATTAGTGAAAGAAAAGCTATCAGAATGGGTTTGATTACCAGAGATAGTATCAAGATTAGTGCATTAGAAGCGGTTTTCGGAAAAGGATATGACGCTGAAAGTTTGAAATATGTACCGGTTCCCGGAGAACCTACAGAATTCCATTTAGGTGCAACAGTAATTATAACAGGCTCTGGAATCGGAGTTCCGGTCTTTGAAGCAAAAGCTCACAATAACGTTATTTTAAGGGGTCTTGACGAGCAGTTGGTGATTAATTTAAATGCTCAACGTAGAATGAATGAAAAATATCCGGGATTGAGGGTAGGTTCGCTTACCGAAACTGTTAATAATGCGGGAAACTGGGAATAGTAAAAATGTTTGACCTTATTAAAGACAATTCTTTCGATATCCAAAAAACAAAGGATTATATATTATCCATTCAGGTGAGCCTGGATGGATTTTCTTTTTTACTGGTCCAGCCCCAAAAAAACCGTATTGTAGCTTATAAAAACTCTAAAGTTCAGATTAGTAGTTCGGAATTGCTTTCTCGCCATTTAAAAGAATGGCTGGAAGCAGAAAAACTGCTAACTAACCATTTTAAAAAAGTACGAATCTTTATACTTACAGAAAAATTTGCACTTATTCCTGGTAATTTTTTTGAGCAGGAAAAACAGAGGATGATAAGCTCTACCTTATTTGATAAAAAAATTCATAATAATTATCTTGAATCTAAAATCCAAAATCCTGATTCAAATCTGATATTTCCTGTATCAAAAGACCTAATTGAAGTCTTACAACAGTTTTTTGGAAAGCGTATAGAAATTAACCATCCAATTGCTAAACTTACAGAATTTAAACCTGACTCCAGGCTTTTGTATCGTTCGATTATACTTCCCGGCGATAAATTATTTTACCTTATTATTTTTAAGAAAGATAAGATAATGTCTGCCAACTGCTTCCACAGTGAGCATCAAAATGACATCGTATATAATGTGTTAAATACTTTTAACCAACTAAATATTACAAGAAACGAATCTGAGTTATTTTTGGCAGGTACAAGTTCTCAAAATACCGAAGTACGTTCTCTTTTAAAAACTTATTTTAATCATATCAATAACTTAAAAACTGCAGAAATAGTTTCAAATTCTGAAATTATATATAATTCTTTACCGCTTTATCTCACAATAAATTAGAATTCATGAGGATTGTAGGTGGAATATACAAAGGCAGAATATTCAAACCTGGTAAAAATTTTAAAGCAAGACCTACCACCGATGTGGCTAAAGAAGCACTTTTTAATATTCTTGAGAACAGGTATGAATTCTTTGAAAAGAATGTACTGGATATCTTCTCCGGATCAGGAAGTATAGGATTTGAGTTTATTAGCAGGGGATGCAATGAGGCAGTCCTGGTGGAAAAAGATTTTGGAAACTTCAGGTTTATTAACGATGTTGTAAAAAATCTGGGAATTAACAATATTAGGGTTTTTAAAACTGATGCCTTTTCGTTTTTAAATAAATATCAGGGAAATTTCAATTTCATTTTTGCTGATCCTCCTTATGATCATCCATATTTTGAAAAAGTACCAGATGCTGTACTGGAACGGGATATTTTAAAACCTGAAGGACTTTTTATTCTTGAACATCCAAAAGAATTTGATTTTTCTGAACACCGTTTTTTTAAAGAAATAAGAAAGTACGGGAAGGTTAATTTCAGTTTTTTTGAAAAATAAAAAAGCTCTTGCCAATACGACAAGAGCTGTTACAAAACAAATTTGAAGAATTAATCTAACTTTCTTTTTATACTGCAACCTACTGGTTTTGTCTCGGTAACAGCAATTTTTTCACCAGACGCCAAATTACTGATTGCATCCTTTAAATAAGTGGCTTTAACATCCTCCGCGCTTTTGTAATTATCATCAATTGCACCTTTGTACACCAAATTCATTTCATTGTCAAAAAGAAATGCATGAGGAGTAGTTTGTCCACCAAATGCATTGGCAATGGCACTTTCTTTATCAAGCAGGTAGTTAAAATTGTAATTGTTTTCTTTGGCATGCGCTGCCATCGCTTCCAAACTTTCTGAACTTTGATGTTTCTGATGGTTTGAATTCAATACCACCATACCTACATCATTTCTGTCTGCCCAGCTTTTCACTTCAAGATATCTGTCTTCCCATTTCAACACAAAAGGACAAGTATTACATGAAAACATAACCAACAAACCATTTTCTTTTGCTGCATCTTTAAGTGATACCTTATCACCCGAAATGTCTTCCATTTTCACATCAGTTAGTACTGCTTTATCACCGATTTCAAGATTTCCTACTTTGGTTTTGGAAAACGCCGAAAAAGAAATCACCATTGTTAAAAGTAATAATAGAATTTTCATGATTTTAATATTTATCAATTAATTTAATACTTTATTGTCTGATTTAACAACAACTAAAGTCAAAATAATGTTTAACCAGTTAATGAATTAAACAATATCGATGCTTCAAGGTTAATCAGTTTAAAAAGTACAATGAAACTTCAATCTATTCGAAAAGAATATAAATTATCCGTCCTTGATGAAAGCAGTATTTCAAAGAATCCTTTGAAACAATTTGAAGAATGGTTAAATGAATCATTCAAAGCAAAAGTACCTGAGCCAACAGCCATGTCTGTTGCATCTATTGGTTTAAATGGATTTCCTGAATCCAGAATCGTTTTATTAAAAGATTTTAATAGAGATGGTTTTACCTTTTTTACCAATTATAATAGCAATAAAGGAAAATCGATTGCCAAAAATCCATCGGTTGGATTACATTTTTTTTGGCCAGAATTGGAAAGACAGATAAGAATATCAGGAATTGCAGAAAAGACACCTGATGAAATTTCCGATAAATATTTCATATCACGGCCGGAACTTAGTCAAATTGCTGCAATTGTGTCAAACCAGAGCAGTAAAATAAAATCGAGGGAGAAGTTGACAAAACTCTTTGATGAAGAAAAGTCAAAACTAAAACCATTTAAACGTCCGGATTATTGGGGAGGCTATGTAGTAAAACCAATAAGGTATGAGTTTTGGCAGGGCAGAGAAAATCGTTTACACGACAGAATAATTTATGAAAAAGAAAACGGGAACTGGAATATCTCTCGATTAGCTCCATAAAACTTTAAATGGAGGGATTGGTTACTGCCCAAAATCAAGATTGAATTTTTGCCTTAGTAGTTTCAAACTTGGATTTTTTTTAAGTAACTCGTCATATTTTTCAGCATCGGTGTAGATTATTCTTCCTTTTACAGTCGCTGTAATCTTTGTAGATAATTGTATCCCCGAATTTTTAAGCTCTCTCCGTAACCATGAAACCAATTCGGTTTTAACCTGATTAATTAAATCCTCCTGAACCGTATTTTCTATTTCCAGAACAAACTGATAATCCTCTGCAAACGCCGGGAGTCTTGACAATGTGGATTGTAAATTTGGTTTATCGTTAAGCGTTGCCACAAATTCTTTCCATTTTTTCTCAAGCTGTTCCGGAGTAAATTTTTCAGAACCCTCATCTTTGGTGTAAATCTCGTGCTGTTCTTTTGCCGACAACTCTTTTTCTTCAAGTTTACCTTCCAAAGCATCTTTTATTGATGGTGTTCCAATCTCACTTAATTTTCTGCGGGCAATTCTTTTTTTAGGTGATTTTTCATCTGCTGATTTTGGTCTTGTCGGTATCTGAACCTTTTTCCGTTGTGGAGTATTTAATTTTTCTTCAGGAATATTCAGTCCGGAAAAAATCGGCTCAAGAATTTCGGCTGCTACCGTAGGGTCAACTATTTTTTTTTTAAGGTGAGCTGAGCTATTCTTATCAGCGACAATTCAATTAAAAGTCTTTTATTCATGCTGGCTTTATATTGCATGTCGCATTCATTACTAATTTGTAAAGCCTGCAAAAGAAAACCGCTTTCGGCAGATTGCGCCTGCTGTCGGTACCTTTCTTTAGTTTCACCACCCACCTCGAGCAACTGGGTTGTTTCAGCATTTTTACATACCAGCAAATCACGTAAGTGATTACTTAATCCGGTAATAAAATGATGTCCGTCAAAACCATGATTGAGAATCTCGTTAAAAGTCATTAAAACATCGGGGACTTCATTTTTCTGAAATTGATCAACTAACTTAAAATAGTAATCGTAATCCAGCACATTCAGGTTAGAAATTACATCCTGATAGGTAATTTTTTTACCCGAAAAACTAACTACCTGATCAAAAATAGAAAGTGCATCCCGCATTGCACCATCAGCTTTCTGAGCAATTACATTCAGACCTTCAATTTCTGCATCCACACTTTCACGTTGTGCAACATATTCAAGGTGCTTAGAGATATCGGAAACTCCAATTCTGTTAAAATCAAAAATCTGACATCGGGAGAGAATCGTAGGAATAATCTTATGTTTTTCGGTTGTTGCCAAAATAAATATTGCATGATTTGGCGGTTCTTCCAGGGTTTTCAAAAAAGCATTAAATGCCTGGGAAGATAACATGTGTACCTCATCGATAATATATACACTGTATTTGCCCATTTGTGGCGGGATACGAACTTGATCTGTAAGATTTCTTATATCATCAACCGAATTGTTTGATGCCGCATCCAACTCGTGAATATTAAAAGACCGGTTTGTATTAAATGCTTTACACGAATCACACTCGTTACAGGCTTCTGTTTCGGCAGATAAATTGGTACAGTTTATTGTTTTGGCAAAAATACGTGCACAGGTTGTTTTACCAACACCTCTTGGGCCACAAAAAAGGTAAGCATGAGCAAGTTGCCCTCCTTTAATTGCATTTTTTAAAGTATTGGTGATCGACGCCTGAGCCACGACAGTTTGAAAAGTGTCGGGTCTGTATTTTCTGGCCGAGACAACAAAATTTTCCATTCTTTAGCTTTTCGCAATAAGTGACCAAATATAATTAAATATGCTGTTTATATGGCATTTTTTTATTAACAACAATTGAGTAAATTTATCGTAATCATCTAAGAAGCTATGCAATTTATTTATAAAACTATTAATGAATATGATAAAACTAAATCTGATAATTTTTACATTGTTATTATCATTTCAGATTTTTGCACAACATAAAACACTTTACGATTTTAAAGCAAAAACCATTGACGGGGAAATTTTTGATTTTTCTTCGTTAAAAGGCAAAAATGTTCTTATTGTAAATACTGCAAGCAAATGTAGTTTATCGCCCCAGTTTAAAAGGCTGCAGGAATTATATGAAGAATATGGTGGAGATGATTTTGAAATCATTGCATTTCCATGCAACGATTTTGGGAAACGAGAACCCGGAACAAACAGTGAGATAAAAGAGAAATGTATAAGGAAATATGGGGTGACATTCCAATTGATGGAGAAAATTAAAATCAAAGGAGAAGATTGCCATCCCTTATATTACTGGCTCACATCAAGCGAAGAAAACGGCAGCCTCCAAGCCAGAGTTACCTGGAACTTCCAAAAATTTCTAATCGATAAAAACGGAGAAGTAGTTGATGCAGTCGCACCGGTTTCAAGCCCAAAAAATCAACGTATTATGGAATGGCTGATGATGGAATGATTTTAAGTCAATGCTTTTTTATAAGCCTGCAAAACTCTTTCGCGGGCAAATTTATGGTCAACAATCGGGGTGATATATTTAACAGTTCCATATTCAGGCACCCACTTTAAAACATATTTTAAGTCCTTATCAAATTTTTTCATTTGAGTTTCCGGATTAAAAACTCTAAAGTATGGTGCAGCATCGCATCCGCTTCCTGCCGCCCATTGCCAGTTTCCATTATTTGATGCCAGTTCAAAATCAAGCAGTTTTTCAGCAAAATAAGCTTCACCCCAACGCCAATCAATCAAAAGATGTTTAATCAAAAAACTAGCCGTAACCATTCTAACACGGTTGTGCATAAAACCTGTAGCATTTAATTCCCTCATTCCGGCATCTACTAGAGGGTAACCGGTTTCTCCCTTGCACCAAAGTTCGAACTCTCTTTCATTGTTACGCCATTGGATAAAATCATATTTGGGTTTGAAAGCTTTTTCAACAACATGAGGAAAATGCCATAAAATATCAGTAAAAAAGTTTCGCCAGATAAGTTCATTTAAAAATGTTTCTGAATGTGCTAATGCTTTTTTAGTTACCTCTCTTATACTAACCGTTCCAAACCGCAAATAAATACCAAGTTTTGATGTAGCATTTAATGCAGGCAAATCCCTCCGGGTACCATAATTCTGCAGCAACTCTTCGGAAATATTAAATTCAGGAATTTTTATATTGCTTTTATTAAATCCAATTTTTTCCAGGCTTAAAACTTCACAGGTTTTCGTTTTTAAAAAGTGGTCAAAGTATTTGTTTGTTTCGAAACCGTATAGTTTTTCATTTTGTATTTTCAGCTTCCACTTTTTGCTGTATGGCGTAAAAACAGTATAAGCCGTACCGTCATCTTTTATCACTTCATTATGTTCGAAAATTAATTGGTCTTTGAACAAATTAAATTCAATATCATTTGATTTTAATAATTCATCAATTTCTTTATCTCTTTGAATTGTATATGGTTCGTAATCCCTATTGGCAAAAACCTGTTGAATATCAAATTCATTTTTAAGCATTTTAAAAACCTCTTTGGGTGTACCATGTTCAACCCTTAATGAACTTTTATTTTTTTGGATTTGAGAATTCAGTTCAACAAGTATTGAATGAATAAAAGTTACCCTGGCATCATCTTTCGATGTCAGTTTTTCCAGAATATTTATGTCGAAAATAAACAGGGGCAGAACCGGAAAATCTGATTTTAACGCTTGAAAAAGTCCTGCATTGTCTTCAAGTCTTAAATCACGTCTAAACCAAAATATATTTACTTTTTTTTTCATTATCTTGAAACACCCGAGGTACTTGCATTTATTACGCTCACAGAGGCAATAACCGCGTTAGAAGCTGCAATGGCATTGTTAACAGCAACCGACAATTGATTTTTGTTCATTACTGCATTTATTTTTTTCCCGGCAAGCCTTCTCTTTTGTCTGTCAGGGAAAAGTCTTTTTAATAGTCCTGAAGGTTTTAAAAAAGAAAGCATGACCAAATCCACAGGATTTTCTGTTCCTTTTAAAATTTGAGTTTCAATATTTGCAACCAATTTGTATAAGAACTGAAAATTCACAACTTCAGGACTGTGCCAGCTAAAAATCAAAAATCGTTTTTGAGTCATCCTAATGATTCTTTTTTTGACCAGTGATTTTTGTATCTCCTTTTTTATGTGTTTAACAGAAAATGTGAGTTTGCTTATCCAGGTCGAAATTTTTAATTGTTTTTTTGTATTTGAAAACTTGTTAAGCACAAACTGATGCAAAGGATTTTCCGATTTATCGCTCTTTACTTTAATCCTGTTGTTTTCAAATTCGATTTTATTCTCTAGGGAAAGTTCAAGTAAAACCGAACCTATAAGTACATAATTCATGGCCGATTGTGCAGAAGCAACTATTCCCCCTTTTTTAGGATGTATGCCTAATAAATAGATTTTTTGAGATAAAGAAACGGGTTCCGTCATTTTTTGTATTTTCGGTTTTTTCAAAGTTAAAATTGAAAGTTACAAAGAATCTAAAAACTCTCTTTAAAAAACAACTAATATTATATATGAAAAAAGGATTTGCAAGCGATAACAATTCAGGAGTTCACCCACTCATTTTTAAATCGATGGAAGCAGCCAATTCAGGACACGTAGTTGGATACGGCAATGATCCGTTTACTGAAAAAGCAATCAAAATTTTTAAAGGAATATTTGGTGAGGAAACGGAAGTATTTTTTGTTTTTAACGGAACCGGGGCCAATGTACTTGGATTATCAACCGTAACCAATAGTTTTCATTCAGTAATATGCGCAGAAACAGCACATATCCAGGAAGACGAATGTGGAGCACCTGAAAAATTTACAGGTTGTAAATTGTTAGCGGTTGAACCTGTAAACGGGAAAGTAACGCCGGCAAAAGTTTTACCGCATTTAAAGGGATTTGACTTTGAGCATCATTCACAACCACGTGTAATTTCGATTTCTCAGGTAACCGAAATGGGAACAGTTTATCAACCCGATGAGATTAAAAAGTTGTCTGATTTGGCACATAAACACAATATGCTATTACATATGGATGGCGCCAGAATTGCCAACGCTGCCGTCTCTTTAAATCTGGATTTTAAAAGTTTTACAAAAGATTGTGGAGTAGATATTCTTTCTTTTGGAGGGACAAAAAACGGGATGATGATGGGTGAAGCTGTTTTGTTTTTTAATCCTGAACTGACATCACTAACAAAATATATTCGTAAACAAAGTATGCAACTCTATTCAAAAATGCGTTTTGTTGGTGCACAGTTTATTGGATATTTTAAAGATGATTTGTGGAAAAAAACAGCAAATCATGCCAATGCCATGGCCAAACTTTTGGAATCGGAAGTTGCAAAAATACCGGAAATTAAAATCACTCAACCTGTTAAAGCCAACGGTGTGTTTGCTATTGTTCCCAAAAAAATAATTGAGCCTCTGCAAAACCAATTCTTTTTCTACGTTTGGGATGAAATTAATTCGGAAGTAAGATGGATGACCTCATTTGATACAACTGAGGAAGAAATATATGATTTTGTGAAATTGATTAAAGAATTACTTGTAAGCAAATAATCCTGCTTTTAGATTTCAAGCAGCAACTAAGGAATATTAAATATGGGGCTTTTCAAATATTATCCCAGCAATCCCAAAAAACTGGATCCGGAAATGGAGAAGCGAATTTTTCTTCATAGCCTGATATTTCCGGCGGCAATGGTGCTGATTTTCTGGATTGTTGAAATATTTGAACAAACTACCGGGATAAGTTTAGTACGACTTGGAGTTTATCCACTCCATGCCAAAGGATTACCCGGAATTTTATTCTCCCCGTTTATTCATTCTGATTTTGAACATTTAATTTCAAACTCAATTCCTTTTTTTATACTGATGTTCGCCCTAATATATTTTTACAGGCGGATTTCTTATCAAATCTTTCTGCAACTCTTCTTCCTGTCAGGAATATGTGTTTGGTTTTCAGGACGAGAAGCCTGGCACATTGGAGCAAGTGGAGTTGTATATGCCATGGCAGCATTTCATTTTGTAAGTGGAATTATAAGAAGTGATACCCGATTACTTACACTTTCAGTAACAGTTGTATTTCTATATGGCGGAATGGTTTGGGGCATGTTTCCAATAAATCCTGATGTTTCATGGGAAGGCCATCTGTGGGGCGCAATTTCAGGTGTGGTGATTGCCTGGCGATATAGAAAATACATCATCAGACGTGACAAATTTGACTGGGAAGAAGAAGAGGATGAAGAGGATTTGGATAAAGATGACGCAGAAACATCAGAAGAAAAAGAAAATTCAGGATCAACTGAAAATCAAACACCTGACAACATAAGTCACACCGGACAGTTTTAGATTTTTTTTATAAAAAAAACAGTAATTTAACTTAGTTGAGAAATTGCTTTAAAATGATTCGAATTCTCGGTGGTTGTCAAAAAAAGTGTAATTTTGCCAAAAAATAAGAAGTTCATTATAAATGATTAGCAGAAGGATTATCCGCACGAAGGTGTTACAAATATTATACGCCTACTATTCCTCAGAGGAGAAATCAATCAACAATACCGAAAAAGAACTCTTTTTCTGCATCCAAAAAACATACGATCTTTACCATCATCTTTTGGCTTTGGTCATTGAGATTGCAAACTATGCAGAAAAACGTATTGAAATTAAACGAAATAAACACCAACCTACCCACGAAGATTTACATCCAAATACCAAGTTTGTCAATAACCTTTTTATTCGTCAATTGAGAGAAAACAGACAATTGAATGTTTATCTCGAACAAAAAAAACTAAGTTGGATAAATCATCCAGAATTAATTAAAGAACTCTATTTATTAATGATGGATTCTGAAATTTATCAGCATTACGTTCAAAATGATAACCTGTCGTATCTGGACGACAGAAAATTTATTGAAAAACTTTTTAGTAAAGTCATCCTGGTTTCAGAAGAATTGTATCAGGTTTTGGAAGAACAAAGTATTTATTGGAACGATGATGTTGATTTTGTAATTTCTGTAATTGTTAAAACCATTAAAAAGTTTAACGAATTAAGTGAATCCGACCAAAGCTTAATGCCCTTGTATAAAGATCAGGAAGACAGAGATTTTGCAAAAGAGCTTCTTAGAAAGGCAATAATTAACCACGATGAATTACATGGTTTAATTAAAGTGCATTCGAGTAATTGGGATGTGGAACGCATTGCATTTATGGATATACTAATGATGCAACTGGCAATTACAGAATTTTTGTATTTCTCCACAATTCCGACAAAAGTTACTATGAATGAATACATTGAAATTTCGAAGTTTTACAGCACAGAAAAAAGCCGGAATTTTATCAATGGTATTCTTGACAAAACTTTGAAAGATTTGAAAAAAGACGGCAAGGTTGTTAAATCAGGCAGAGGATTGGTTGGCGAATCATGAAAATTACATTACTGGTTTTAATATCGGTCGCAATACTCTCATGTTCCGGTAAAATGTCTGAAAATAAGCACAAGACCATTAATAAGAATAAGGATGAATTACCGGAATTTAATTTTAAAAAAGAAGCCCATGATTTTGGCACAATTAAATCCGGGGAAAGATTAATTTATTCATTTTTATTTACGAACGAGGGAAATTCTGAATTAGTAATAAACAGTGCCAAAACAGATTGTAGTTGTATCAATGTAATATTTCCACAAAAAGCAATTTCTCCGGGCGAAAAGGGAATTGTTGAGGTAGAATTTAATTCAGTTGGAATGTATGGGAAACAATTAAAAACTGTTGAACTTCAATCAAATTGTAAAGAACCAAAACATTTAGTTATTTTTGCGCAGGTTGAAAACGAACAAATAGAATTTAAATATTAAAAATTTATAGTTATGATGAATATTATTTTAATGGCTCAGCCTTCAGGTCAGGAAGGAAATCCTTTAATGAGCATGTTACCGCTGCTTTTAATTGTAGTGGTTTTTTACTTTTTTATGATTCGCCCGCAAATGAAACGTCAGAAAGAAACCCGTAAATTCAGGGAAAGTCTGGCCAAAGGCGATAAAGTAGTAACTACAGGTGGTATTTATGGAAAAGTTGTACAGGTTAAAGAAACTACCATTATTCTCGAAATTGCAAAAGATGTTCAAATTACAGTTGATAAAAATGGTATTATCAAAGATATGAGCGATGCTCAACCACAACGCTAGAAAGCAAAGCCCCTCCTAACCTCCCCAAGGGGAGGAATAAAGAAACGAGGCAGGAAAAATTTTCCTGCCTCGTTTCTTTTACTTCGGTCTTCCGACTTCTGACTTCATGCTTTCCTAAACATTAAACCTAAAGTGCATAATATCTCCGTCTTTAACAACATACTCTTTACCTTCAACTGCTATTTTACCTGCATTGCGACAAGCACTTTCCGAACCAAGACTCACATAATCATCGTACTTTATAACTTCTGCCCTGATAAATCCACGCTCAAAATCTGAATGAATTATACCTGCGGCCTGAGGTGCTTTTGTTCCTTCAGTAAAAGTCCATGCACGCGATTCATCGGGTCCGGTAGTAAAATAAGTTTTCAAATTGAGCAATTGGTAAGCCGCATGAATCAGTTTATTAACACCTGGCTCATCCAAGCCTAGTTCTTCAAGAAACATCTGTTTTTCATCATAGGTTTCCAACTCTGCAATATCAGCCTCGGTAGCAGCTGCAATAATCAACATTCCTGCATTTTCTTCTTTGACCGCTTCTTTAACAGCTTCAACATGGGCATTACCGGATTTTGCTGAAGCTTCATCGACATTGCAAACATACATAACAGGTTTATTTGTAAGTAAAAAAAGTTCTTTGGCTACTTTCTTTTCCTCAACATCCAATTTCAGAGTTCTTGCTGATTTACCCTGCTCCAAAACTTCCCTATACTTTTTTGCTACATTAAAAAGCAATTTTGTATTATGGTCGGCACCCCCGTGTTTAACCTGTTTTTCAAGTTTTTCAATACGACTGGTTATGGTTTCCAAATCTTTCAGCTGCAACTCGTAATCAATTACTTCTTTGTCGCGAACCGGATTAATGGTGCCATCAACATGGGTAATATTATCATTTTCGAAACATCGCAAGACATGCAAAATTGCGTCAGTTTCGCGAATATTTCCCAAAAACTGATTTCCCAATCCTTCACCTTTACTTGCACCCTTTACAAGCCCGGCAATATCAACAATTTCAATTGTTGTCGGAACTACTTTTTTGGGATTATCAATTTCCGTTAATTTTATCAGACGGGGGTCAGGAACCGTAATTACGCCAACATTGGGCTCAATCGTACAAAAAGGGAAATTTGCCGACTGTGCTTTTGCGCTTGATAAACAGTTGAAAAGTGTTGATTTACCAACATTTGGCAAGCCAACTATACCACATTTTAAAGCCATTTTCTTTTCTTAAGAATTTTGCGCAAATGTAATTCTTTTTAAATGATACAGATAAGTTTTACATTTCTGATTACAATTTGATCTTCTAAATTTTTTATTTGCTTTCCGAAATAATTGAACGATTCTGGAAGTCCTATTCATTCTATGTGTAAATTTGCATATAAATCAACTTTTTATGATCGTTTTAATTAAACCTTCATAGCTAAAAGTTGTCATATTGAAAACTGTTTTTTTTGATGAGTAAAAACGAAATCAATTTAATTGCCAATCTAAAAAATGAAAAAACAAGGGAGCTTGCTTTTCAGAATCTGGTGCAACAATACCAGGAAAGATTGTATTGGCACATCAGAAAAATAGTTATTAATCACGACGATGCTGATGATATTCTACAAAATACTTTTGTGAAAATTTGGAAGGGTATTGATAAATTCAGAGAAGAGTCGGGATTGTACACCTGGTTATACAGAATCGCAACAAATGAATCGCTTACTTTTATTAATTCGAATAAAAGGCGCAGTTTGATTCCGATGAACGATACCAGTGAATTTTTAATGAATAATCTTGAAACTGACACCTACTTTGACGGAGATGAAATTCAGCTTCGCCTGCAGCAGGCTATACTTCTGTTACCGGAGAAACAAAGAGTTGTTTTTAATTTGAGATATTTTGAAGAGATGAAATATGAGGATATGTCGAAAGTGCTTGAAACCTCTGTGGGAGCGCTTAAGGCATCTTATCATCATGCAGCAAAAAAAATTGAAGAGCATTTAACTAAATACGATTAAACATTTGAAATTAAACCTTTAGCGAATAAATATGTCTAACGTTTAAATTTAAGTATTGATGGATGAATTAAATAACATAGCACCTAAATTATCAAAGATTAAAAAGGATAATCCGTTCAAGGTTCCTGATAATTATTTTGATGATTTTTCTGCAAGGTTGCAAATGAAAATTGATGCCGAAAATGCTGAACCTAAGAAAAAAGAAAATAAAATCATTCAGCTAATTAAACCGGCATTAGGTTTAGCTGCCGGATTTGCATTAATTTTTATGCTTGCGTACTGGCCATTAAATACTTTTACTAAAAAACAAATGGCAAAGAACAATGATACAGAATTAGAAACTAATGAAATGCTTTATGCATCTATGGTAGAAGGAATAGATTTGAATTCATTTTATGTATTACTCGACGACCAAAATGGCGAAGTACATTTTGACGATGATGATTTGGTTGATTTTGTAAATACGTATAGTTCAGATTACGAAATATTTTCAGAAACAAATAATTAAATAAAAAGAAAAAACAAATAGTAATGAAACGAGTTCCGAAAACTCGGGACGAGTTCCCTGTCTGCCGACAAGGCAGGCATCTTATACAATAGAAAACAAACAATTTTAATAAGATGAAAAAACAGATTATAGTAATTCTAACAGGGATTTTTATTGTTCTTAATCTTTCGGTAAGTGCACAAAAAAAAGAAGGACACAAAGAAAGAATGGAAAAATACCGGGCAGAAAAAGTTTCGTTTATAACCACAAAACTGGATTTCACACCGGATGAAGCTGAAAAATTCTGGCCCATTTATAATCAGATGGAAAAAGAACGATGGGAAGCTCAAAAGTTACGTCGCGAACTTGAACTTAAAGTGGGAGATGCAGAAGAAAATCTTTCAGAAAAGGAAATAATAAAATTAACCCGTGAGTTTTCAGGTAGTTTACAAAAGGAGGGTGAGCTTTTGGTAGAATATAACGAAAAACTTCTAAAGGTTCTTTCTCCAAAAAAGGTCTTAAAACTTTATAAAACAGAGAACGAATTTAGGATGTATATGATAAAAAAATACCGTGACAGCAGGGGAAAAGGAAACGGGCATCCATAATTGGCTAAAGAAAGAGACAAATTCAATATTGTCTCTTTTTTTGGCTCATATCTAAAAATTAAAGCCCTTTAAACCAATCCTGAAAATATTTTCCTATTACAGGAATTTCTTTCATTTCGCCATTAACTGCTCCAACCAGGCTTATTATCCAGCAAATCAATACTAAAATCCAGCCTATAAAGTTTAAAAGTGGGATAAAACTTACTACTATGCTAAACAGGTACAACCCCAAAAGCTGTCTGATGTAAAAACTTGTTATTTCGTCTTTTTCGCTTGAATTAATAACCAAGGCAATAATCCATCCGATATAAGTAATGTGAGCAACGATTGCTTTTGTTTTTCCATCCATTTTATTCCGATTTTTTGTTCTTCGAAATTTACATAATAATTCTTGAAATGATTTGATTAATCCTGTGAAACGTTTAATAAATTAAAGAAAAAAAATGATAATCTGTTCATTTATCTATCCAATGCAGTCATTCGAAATTTTTCTAATTCAGCAATCTCATGTTCATTTTTGAATATGGTTTCTATTGCTTTAACAATTTGAGGATTTTGAGAAGATACGTCATTTAATTCTCTTATGTCTTCTTCTAGATTATACAGCTGTATTCTTAGACTATCTTTTTTTATATTTTTTCTTATTCCTTTCCATTTTCCCATTCTGACTGCCTGTTGTCCTCCGGATTCCGGAAATTCCCAATACAGAAAATCGTGAAATTGTTGGTCTTCTTTACTCAACAGTGTTGGCAAAAAACTTATTCCATCAATATCTGAGGGTTTATTTATCCCGGCTATGTCACACAATGTTGGTAAAACATCGTAAAATGCAGAAATAAGATTTGTCTCTTTCCCTTTTTCAATTTTTCCGGGCCATTGCACAATCATTGGAATACGAATACCTCCTTCTGTTAGATTTCCTTTGCCCCAGCCAGCTTCGCTTTTAAACGGTTTTGCACTATCGAACCAGGGAGAATCTGTTCCTCCAACATAAGAAGGACCATTATCACTGCTAAACATGATTATTGTATTTTCATACAATCCAAGGTCTTTTAACAAACCAACTATTTCTCCAACCTGTTCGTCTAAATAACTCACCATTGCAGCATATCCTGCATGAGGATAACGATGAGGAAAATACCCTTTATCCCCGACATAAGGATCTTCATCGCCAAATTTTTCGAGATAATAATCGACCCATTTTGGGGGAGCTTGTATGGGAACATGTGGAACAGGACTGGCGTAATACATAAAAAATGGCTGGTCTTTATTGTCCCTGATAAAGTTTAAAACTTCCTTCTGCATCAATTCAGCAGAATAATCAGTTAACCAGAAATCCTTGTAAGAATCGGAATCAAAGATATTTGCATTCTTTGGTAATTTGGTACGCGGAGGAACCATTTTATTATTTAGCAGTATTTTGGTGGTGTCTTTCCATAAATGAACAGGGAAAAAAGTATGAGCCTGACGCTGGCAGTTATAACCAAAAAAGAAATCAAATCCCTGTTTATTGGGTATACCTTCCGTAAGTGGTGCACCCAGTCCCCACTTTCCGACAATTGCGGTTTCGTATCCGGCACTTTGTAGTAGACGTCCTATGGTTTTAGTCCCTGGTTTTAATGGCCTCTGACCTTCAAGATTCGGATTTTTTGCCATAGCTTCAAAATTCCAAACATCACCTCTTTCTTTCCATTCATCATTTCCCCTAATTTGTGCATGACCTAAATGTTTACCTGTAAGCAAAACGCATCGCGATGGGGCACAAACCGGTGCTCCCGAATAATGTTGAGTAAAAAGCATTCCATTGCTTGCCAAAGCATCTAAGTTGGGAGTTTCAATTTTTTCCTGTCCATAACAACCGAGTTCGGCATACCCCAAATCATCGGCCAATATGTAAATAATATTTGGGCTGTCTTCTTTTTTCTGATCTTTACAAGCTACCCAGAGGATGACGGAAAGACACAAAAGTGAAGTATTGAATAGAATTTTTAAGGTTTTCATTTTATCAGGATTATTTGAATGATAGTAAGATATCAGCAAAACTCACGAAAATTTAATTCATTCCCGAAAAATGAGAAAATATTTTCTAAATAATTTTTATTGCTGAGTTAAATCCACACTTACCAGTTCATTATCATTTCTGATAAAAACATGTTTATTGGCAAATGCCGGATGCGACCATGTTACTCCTCTGGGTAATTGTTTACGGGTTGGTTCAATGATTTTTGTTCTGCTGATTTCCTTAAACCCATCAGGCGAAAGTTCTGAGATTATCAATTCTCCGTGCTCGTTAAACATCCATGTCTGATTCCCATTTTGCACAAAATGAATATTTGCCCAACGTCCTTTTTTAACTGCGCTTAAATCTTCCCAGATTCTATCCCCTGTGGCAAACTCCAGACAACGCAATTCACCATAACTATCTACCCCATAGATATAATCTTCTAATATTACCGGGGTATTCATTACACAATGTAACGCATCGGTTTTTCGTTCACTTTCCCCGCTTCGTTGCCAAACAATTTCTGCACTTTTATAATCTTCTCCCAGCTTAACTAACAACGAGCCACTGTAAAATGCACTTACAAAAATATGGTCCTTAAATAAGACAGGTGTTGCAATACTCATTCCTGATCCCACATCCCATGGGAATCTCCAATATACTTCACCGGTTTCCGGACTTAACCCGGAAAGACTGTTTTCTGTCCAGACGACTACAGCTTTTAAATTGTTTTTTTCTATCAGCACAGGTGCCGAATAACCTGCTATGTCATCCAGGTTTCGCCATATTTCCTTACCATTATTTTTGTTTAGCGCAATTACCCCGGCATTATCACTTCCGCTAATTTGAATTATAATTTTGTCATCAACAATTAAAGGTGCTGCTGAAATACCCCATATGGGCATCCTGATTTCATATTCTGTATTTAAATCCCTATCCCAGATAACTTTGCCGGTTGTTGCGTTTAAACAATAAAGGTTTCCCATGGTCCCCAAAGAATATGCTTTGCCATTATTAATGACGACAGAAGCTCTTGGACCTGCCGGGTAACCCACACTGATATAATCGCATTCATACCGCTGTTCCCATATCTTTTCACCGCTTTTTTCATCAAAACACAAAATCCCTTCTGTTTGAATTGAATCATTTTTTAGATCGGTCAAATAAACTTTCCCTTTTGCAACGGTAGGCCCGGAATAACCAGAACCAACCGGAACAGACCATTCCGGTTGTAAAACATCTGAATCAAACATTTTGACAACACCTGTATCTGACCAAACTGCGTCCCTGTTAACACCTCTCCAATCGGGCCAGTCCTGCGCCCGACAATCTATTGAAATTAAGATTATTATGATAAGTAAAAGTCCCTTTGGGTTCATCCCTTTAAAAATTTTCCCAAATATATAAACCCCCTGATTTTTTCAATATAATATTGAAATTATTTACCGAAAGACAGTAAATGATTTTTATTCGTCGTAATTAAAATCATTTAAATGGTGTCCCATCCGATCGCGTTTGGTTTTCATATAACGCTGGTTATGCTTATTGGGAGCAATCTCCATAGGCACTATTTCAGAAACTTCAAGACCATACCCTTCCAACCCGATTCTTTTTACCGGATTATTGGTAAGCAACTTCATTTTTGTAACACCAAGGTTTCTTAATATCTGTGCACCAACTCCATAATCACGCTCGTCGGCTTTAAATCCTAAATGCAGGTTTGCATCAATAGTATCCAATCCCTGATCCTGTAATTTGTAAGCAGCAATTTTATTTACCAAACCAATTCCGCGTCCCTCCTGCATAATATAAACGATAACACCTTTGCCGGCATTTTCAATCATTTTCATCGACTCGTGAAGCTGGTCGCCACATTCGCAACGCATAGATCCAAATATATCTCCGGTCATGCACGATGAATGAACGCGTGTAAGTATAGGTTCGTCAGGTTTCCAGGTTCCTTTAACCAAAGCAACATGTTCCACACCATTTGAAATCTGTTTGTAAGGAATTATTCTGAAATCGCCAAAATGTGTAGGAAGATCTACTTCATCTCCTCTTTCTATTAAACTTTCACCATGATATAAGTACGAAATTAAATCTTTGATGGCAACAAGTTTCAGGTTGAATTTTTTTGCAATCTCGAAGAGTTCGGGTAAGCGGGCCATCGAGCCATCTTCATTCATTATTTCAACCAATACACCTGACGGACTCAGACCTGCCAAACGTGCTAAATCAACGGCGGCTTCGGTATGCCCGCTTCTGCGGAGTACTCCCCTGTCTTTAGCTTTAAGCGGGAATATATGACCCGGTCGTCCCAGTTGCTCCGGCCTTGTTTTGGGATCAACCAGCATTTTTATAGTTATTGCCCTGTCCGGTGCAGAAATTCCGGTGGTTACTTCGGGATGTATGGCATCTACCGAAACAGTAAACTGCGTTTCATTGGAGGAAGTGTTTTTTCCAACCATCAACTCAAGGTCAAGTTCTTTGCATCGTTCTTCGGTAATTGCCACACAAATCAATCCACGGCCATGGATTGCCATAAAATTGATAATTTCCGGGGTTACCAATTCTGACGCACAAATAAAATCACCTTCGTTTTCTCTGTCTTCATCATCTACAACAATCACCAATTCCCCTCTGCCAATCGCTTCAACTGCCTCCGGAATAGTATTTAGAACAATATCAGTCATTTCCAACTCAACCTTTAAAATCAGCTGCAAAATTACAATAAATAATGGACTTTAGGACAAAACATTTATCATTGAAAATTTGAATTGAAACAATAGACAATCTAATAAAAATTAAATTTTGCAGAAATTTTAATTCTTACTGTTCCGCACGTTTCGATTTTTCCCAGTTAACTGACTGTTTCCCTTTAAAATAGCGACGAATGCCAAGGATAGATGCATAATTGATTGAGGCAAAATAGTAAGGAACAAATAGCAATTTAAACCTTAACTTTCTATTTTCGAAATACCAGCCTATTAATGCCAAAACATAACATAAAATCTGGACGTAAAATGCTATGGTATAAAAGTTAAAACCTGTCCATATATTTTCTTGAGCCACAATCAACAAATTTACCGGAAATATTAAAAATAAGGAGATTGGAGCTAAGGTCCAACGCAATACCTTATGTGAGATATATTGCCAGGATAACAATCCGGACTTAACAGGATTTAACAATCCTTTTAGCCTAAAAATGGTTTGAATACCTCCGGCTGCGATTCTGATTTTTCGTTTTAATTCTTCTTTAACATTTAGGGAAGCTGTTTCTTCGGCATAAGCATTTGGTGTGTATGCAATTCGATATCCTTTTTGTGCAATTCGAAGCGAAATCATAAAATCATCTAACAAAGCATCCTCTTCAACATCCTCAAACAGTTCTGTTCTGACAGCAAATAACTCGCCTACTGCTCCCACGGCCGTATTTAATTCAGAATCCATTTTCTTCACCCACGATTCAAATTTCCAGTATAATCCTTCTCCTGCCCCGGCTGCTGAATCTTCTTCCTTTTCTACAATTCTTTTTTCGCCTGCGACACACCCGGTTTTACTGTTGCTAAATTTTGTCACAATTTCCCGAATCGATTGATTTCCTAAAATAGTATTGGTATCAGAAAAAATAATAATCGGTGCTTTTACAAACTTCACACCCCGATTCATGGCATGCATTTTTCCCCTTCTTTCGGGTAAATGGTGAACTTCCAATTCCTGATATTTTTTTAGCAAGTCCGGGGTTCCGTCATCAGATCCGTCAGTAATCCATAAATACTGTATTTTTTCTTTTGGGTAATCCAGGGAAAATGAATTTTCAACTTTTTGTTTTACATAATCTTTTTCGTTAAATGCAGTAACAAACAGGCAAACCTCAGGTTCGTAATTATAATCGAAAGTCAAAGTTCTGCCCGGGAAAATGAGTTTTTTTAAGCGGACAAAAAAATACAATGTTATGGCATAACCCACATAGGTATAAAATAAAATAAACGCCAGTACCCAGAATATGATTTTCAAAATCATCAAATATGTTTTTTGTAAAATTCGATTAATGAACCTGCAGAAGAAAGATTATCAAAGTTTTCGTTAATATATTCTATTGCATTTTTACCAATCGAATCAAAATATTCCCTGTCTTCAATCAATTGAGAGATGGAATCAACAAATCCATTTACCCCATTTGTGATAATTATGTTTTTATCTGAAGTAGTTGAAATTCCTTCTGTTCCAACCGGAGTTGTTACTATGGGTTTACCGAGTGCCATTCCTTCGATAATCTTTATACGCATACCACTGCCCGAAAAAAGAGGTACTATCATAATTGATTTCGAGTTAATAAATTCATAAGCATCCTCAACCTCTCCTATAAAAACAACATTAGGAAGGTCCAGTTTTTTCTGAAACCAGGCGGGAGCATTTCTTCCGGCTACAAAAAACTTTAAATCCGGATATTTTGCAATGATTTTATCCCAGCAATTTTCAAAAAACCAGATTAATCCCTCCTGGTTAGGAGACCACTCCAATGAACCAATGTGAAACAATGTTGGGTGTTCCAGGTTTTTGGAATTGGGAATTAATACAGAAGAATCAATCCCGGTTTGTGATACATGGATTGGCTTTTTGTTTCCCAATCGTTTTAAAATTTCACCATCACGTTCTGTAATCGGTACAAGTAAATCGTATTTATTGAGAACTGAAATTTCAAATGCTTTAATTCTTCCTGACAAATTTTTGAGATACCATTTCTGTACTCCTTTTGCCATAATTGCTGTCCTGCTCCATATTTCGTGTTCTATATTATGGGCCCGATAAACAATTTTTGCTTTCGAATTGGCCCTGATTAAAGGGATATACGGGCAAACATACAAACCTTCCAACTGAATGATATCAAAGTCATTTTCAAGTAATACTCTTTGCAATTCGCGTGAGAACGTGCGTGAAACAAACCTGACTGCATTATAAGGTTTATTCGAAAAAAGCAGGTTAAACATTGCAGGAATCGGTGATATACGTGCAGGTACCCTGACCAGTTTAAATTCGGCCAGTTCTTTTATTGATTCAGGAATTTCACTTAAGCTGACATTATGTTTTACAGTATTCATTGCCAGAATAGTTACCTTATGCCCTAAATGCGAAAATCCACGTGCCAAATTCATACATGCAATGGCTCCCCCGTCAATAACAGGGTATGGAACTTTATTTGTAACCTGAAGAATCCTCACTTAATTTTTTTCTTATTTCTGATAATATCAAATTTACTGTGCACTATTCCTTTTTACCCACTTTATTTTTTTTAATCATTTTTGCAATTCCGGACAAACCTACTTTGTTCAACAACTTAATATAAGTTTCTGCCGACATAATTGCAGAATCGGTTCCAGCCATGTACGACAACCATACTCCGATAGGTAAAAAAATAAATGTTGAAAACCACATTCCTGTTATCATTTGCCAAATATCTTCACGCGCTGATTTTTCACCGGTCATTGAAACAATGTAATAGGCAATAAACAACAGGATAGATACTACAACCGGCATTCCCAATCCACCTTTTCTGATAATAGCACCAAGTGGAGCTCCAACAAAGAAAAAGATAAACACCGCAACCGACAAAGTAAATTTCCGGTGTTTTTCCATATCGTACTTGTTAATATGTCTTTTTCGGGCAGTAATTTGCCCCTGATACAAATTCAGATTTTGCATGTTGCTTCTTGCCTTGTCAAGTGCAGTCATAGCAATTTCAGCTTTTACCCATTTATCAAGCGTTTCAAAATAATTTTCGACAACAAAAGTTGAATCTGCACCCGGTAAGGGTTTCTGCTTCAACGAGTCGTGCGGAACAGTATGGTTGTGTACGTGTCTTGCTATGGTTGGATTAATATCAATTTGAAAGAGATAATTACGCACCTGCTCATAAAACTGACCATAAAGTGTATCCGACATTAAATTAAGTTGATTTATATTCAGCATACGGTACATGTTTTTATATATGCCTTCATCTTTTCTGTTAAAGTCGAAATTGTTCACTCTAACCCTTATGGTTTGTTCCTCAAATTTATCTCTTCTGAATGGTCGTTTAGCTTGTTCTCTTCTTTCTTTTGGTCTTTGTTCCGTATAATTTACTCCGTTAAACAGTGTAAGCACCATGTATTTTTTGTCTTCAGTAATTTTCAGATATCCTGAATCGGCTACTGTAACACTTTCATTCAGACTGTTTTTTGTATGATCGTAAATTAACAGGTCATACAACACATTTGTTTTTTTGTCTTTCCTTCCAACTTTAATATTGTAACCATCAATTTCATTGGTAAAGACACCTTCCTGCAACACAAGTTCAGGTCTTTGTTGTTTAACACTGACCATTAATGTGGTAAATTTAAGATTGGTTTTTGGCAGAATATTATTGGAAAAATAAAAGGCAAGAAAAGCGATTACTGCTGCAATAACAATTAATGGCCGCATTATTCGGAATAAGGAAATTCCTGCTGATTTCATGGCTACCAGTTCGTAATTTTCACCCAGTGAACCAAAAGTCATTATAGAGGCCAGCAACATCGCCAACGGAAAGGCATAAGGTAAAACACCAAATGATGCATAAAAGAACATCTCACCTAAAATACTGAGCGACAAACCTTTTCCTACCAAATCGTCAACATACCGCCACAAGAATTGCATAAGCAGCACAAACACAACGATAAAAAAGGTCATAAAAAATGGCCCTAAAAAAGATTTTATTACATAGAGGTGTAAGCGCTTCATGCTAATGTTTTCTATAGAAACATGTGCAAAACTAAATTATTTTAGGAATTTGTAAAGCAAAAAAAGGTTAAGAAAGCAACGATTTAATGTAAAAAAAGTTGAATTTACCAATGAACCAAAACTTTGGATATTATGAACCAAGAATATGTTTTAAATCTGACACCTGTGTATCCCATAATCCTTTTACCTCATCATACTCGTTACCTTCGCTCACATCGATAATGATTAATGAAACATCACCGGTAAGCTCATCCTGTGTTATTCTGAATTCGAAATAACTGTCCTCCTCATCAATCCACGAAAACCGAACCAATCTGTTTTCTTTGTGCAATGTCATTTCTGCAGTTTGTTCAGAATCGTCCCAGATAAATGTGTATTTTTTGCCTTTAACTTTTACATCATCGGCAAACCACTCTGTAAGGCCGGAAGCGGTACTAAGCCAGTTGTATAATACTTTGGGTGAGCAATTTACAACATACTCGAGTTGAACTTTATTAATGTCAGTCATTTAATCGATTTTTCCCCAATATATATATTATGATTGTAACATACAACATAAAAAACAAGACTTATTTTAAGTTCTCTCAATTTTTAATTAAA
Source organism: uncultured Prolixibacteraceae bacterium (assembly GCA_913063265.1). Lineage (GTDB taxonomy): Bacteria > Bacteroidota > Bacteroidia > Bacteroidales > Prolixibacteraceae > Draconibacterium. The sequence continues at coordinate 48,967 of CAJXZG010000002.1, forward strand.
AAACAAAGCAGAATAAAAATAAATACTATATTTGCACCGCAAAAATCGCAGGATATGGCGAGGTAGCTCAGCTGGTTAGAGCGCGTGATTCATAATCACGAGGTCGGCGGTTCAAGCCCGCCTCTCGCTACAAAAAAAGGATAGCAAATGCTATCCTTTTTCTTTTCAAATTTCTTCCAATTACAATTTCCATGGTTTGCGGTAATCGTAGTGCATCAGTTTTACAGCTTCTTTGTCTTTTCCAAATGATTCTGCAATCGGATCCCATTTTACAGGCCGGCCCAATTCACATGCAATGTTTCCTACAGTGCACATTGTACATGAGCTGTGACCAATTTCTGCAGGAACCACAGGATCGAGACGACTTCTTACCGACTCAATAAAATTAATCTGGTGTGGAATTTTTGTTTCATAAGGAGTATCATCTTTTTCTCCGCTTTCAGGTGGAAGTAATGAATCATCAGAAGCTTTGTAGTGGCCACGGGAAACTTCTAACCAGCCTTTATCTCCCTGGAATTTTACTCCTTTTGTTTTTCCTGAATCAAATGGTTCTGAAGTGAGAACTACACCATTGGCATATATAAATTTCATAAATTCTGTTCCATCTCCAATCGGAGCAGCTTCTACCGGACCGTTTCTGTCCATTCCAAGTCCCCATTGTGCAATGTCGTACATGTGAGCTCCCCAGTCGGTAGTAAAACCACCGCCCATTTCCTTGTACCAGCGCCAGGCGCCCCACATGGTTTCATCTTTTGGTGGATCCAACGATATTGGTGGATTCAGCTCCTTATTAAAATGAATATCTCCCGGAAGTGGCCCTAACCAAAGATCCCAGTTTAAATCCTGAGGTACGTCTTCTTTTGGTAAATCATAAGGCCTTGGAGGTGCTCCGATATAAGCATTTACTTTTTCTATTTTACCTAAATGACCATTTTGTACCATACGGACTGCATACTGGAAATTCGGATCAGAACGTTGCTGACTTCCAATACCCAAAATACGATTGGTTGCTCGCACTGTTTTCACCAGTTCCTGACCTTCAAGAATTGTGAAAGTCATAGGTTTTTCAAGATACACATCTTTACCAGCTTTACATGCTTCAATTGCAATTACCGCATGCCAGTGATCCGGCGTAGCTATCACTACGGCATCAATATCTTTACGTGAAAGTAATTCTTCAAAACGTTCGTATGTTTTTACTTCAACTTTCTTGTTGTTTTTTGCATAGTACTCATTTACCCTGTTTTCGAAACGGGTTCGTTTACGTCCGTAAACATCACATCCGGCCACAACTTCAACACCCGGTATCTGAATAAATCCGTTTAACAGGAACATCGCCTGACGTCCCATCCCTATAAATCCCAAACGGATTGTATTACCTGTTGCAGCAGCTGTGGCTGCTTTCTCAGCACCAAAACTCATTGATGGCAGGATTGTAATACCTGCCAATCCTGCAGCGGCTGCACCAAAGAACCGCCTTCTTGAAAAATCATTTTTACTCATTGTCGAATTTTAAATATTTATATATTTCAAAATAATTGTCTTTCTATAAATCTAATGTTCAATTTCCGCCTTCAAAACTATTAAAACTATTTCTGACAGAAAACCCTTTTTTCATTATTTAACTCAACTTAATAAACAACATTCTATCTTACTATTTTTTTCATTTCTTCTGAACCCAAGTTAATTTCCGGATTAAATTCTTCGCTGGTCATGTATGATGTTAAACTTGTTAAAAGCTGATTTGCCTCTTTTCTTTCCTCCAGATTATTAATCAAATCGACTCCACTCACCAAAATTTTTCCATTACCAACTTTTGCTTCAAAAAGCATTGCAAGTCTGCGATTTGTAACCCAGTCATCAATTATCCGAACAATCGGTTTTAACTCCACCGGAAAATCATTAAGTTTTATCGCATCGCATTGACTCATGGCATCCCACCACTGCCAGTTGCTATGATATTCTGTTGGAAATTTTGCCAATGCCGGATGTTCAGGATTACATAAAATTCCTAAAGTATGAGGTTTTTGTCCACCCGTCCAGGCTGTATTCCAGAAGATACTTGAAAAACCTACGCCAATATCTCCACCCATTTCCGGTGCAACTTTTCCCTTACCAAGGCTAAGTAAAACCGTTCCGCCATTTTCCAGGTATTTTATTGTTGAAGGCGAAAGTTTTTGTACTATTCTGATTTCTGAATTTTGTTTAATCTGATTTTCAGGATATACCCAAACATCCCATAAATTTTGAAATGAATCCACCGATACTTCCAGCCTTAGTTTTCTGGCAAAGTTTTCTTTTTGAAACTGATAAACAACTTCTCCCAGATGTATTGCATTTCCGATATGAATTTCCCTGTCTCCCAGCGTGCCTTCAGCCAGAACTTTCTGTCCATGAAATATTTTCCATGATGGATTTGTTTTAATCGGAGCTATACCAAAATGAGCTACTTCTATTGCTGCCGACATGCTTTCTCCTTCAGTAAATATTCTCTTTTCCAATCTTGCCAAAGGAACTGTAGTATTACAAAACCGTCTGTATTCTTCCGGTGAGATATATCCCTTTTCTTCCCAAAAAGCATCTAGAACACCGACCAATGCCGTTCCCTGTCCTGGGAAATCATGAAGATCCAAAAGCTGAAATCCGCCAAAGTCTGGTGTACGCAAAGCTGCTTCAATATCAGCTTTATAACAAAGTGCCTGCAATTTACCCGAGGCCATTAGAAAATCTTCAGCCAAATCACCCATGTGGTTTGCTTTTAAACTTTCGCGAAACAACTCAAAGTTTTTGGCTTTTAAGGGGCCGGTATATTTCTCAATTTCTTTAAAATTTGGGTAAACACACCATTGACCAATTTCATGACTTACCATCGGAATACCATCTTTTGTTAATCTTGCAGTCCAATCAAAATCGGTTCGTGGAGGCTGCGAATTAATAATGCTGTTTAATTCTTCCGCCCAAAGCTGAATCCGGGGTCCGGGAAGATTATGGTATTCGTTTACTTCCAATGCAGGCCAACCAGCCGCACTTGTATAAATTCTTCTCTTATCTTTTTCTTTCCAGTAATTTACAAACTCAGTAAGATAAGTTCTATAACCGGGGCCACCCGGTTCGTTACCATATGCCATCATTACAAAAGAGGGATGGTTTCCATATTCTTTAACAATTCCCTCGCTTTCCTTATAAATATATTGGTCTACCGGAAAACCACTTCCCAACTCCGTACTTTGATTTGCCCAACTTGAACATTCTACCTGAAGATAAATGCCCATCGCATCGGCTGCAACAAATGCAGCTTTTGGAGGACACCATGAATGAAAACGCACATGGTTTAATCCATGTGCTTTAACTGCCTTATACACCTTTTCCCATTCTTCAACGTTACACGGTGGATATCCGGATTTTGGAAATATAGCACACTCTAATGTTCCCCTGAAGAAAACTCTTTTACCATTAATTTGAATCTGTTGATCTTCGACTTTAATTTCCCGAAGTCCAAAATCAATCCTTTTTACTTCTTCTCCATTTTCATGTCGTAGTTCAAGTAAAAGCTCATAAACATTTGGATTAAATTCGTCCCAAAGTTTTGCATCACCTCCAAGTGGGTAAGAAAAATTTACAATATTTCCTCCGGGAGATAGTGTAAACTCATAATGCTTTTCTGGAGTTTCTATTTCAGTGTTGTGATGTTCGGCTTCCACTTCAATATTAATTTCGGCCTCAATAGTTTGAGTATTTTGTATGATTGCTTTTATCTCAACTGATTTGGTTTTAACATCCGGATATATCCTTACATCGCTAAAATAAATCGGGTCAAAACTTTGCAAAGAAAGTTCCCCAACTATTCCATTCCAGTTCGATTGTGTATTGTCCGAAATACTGTGCGATTCCCACCCAACATCAATATCCTTAATCCTGTTGTCTATTTTTACAGCGATATAATTTTCACCTTCAGTCAGAAAAGGAGAAACATCAAAATAGTGTGGGGTGGCCAGGCTGTTTTGCAAGCCAACTTCAACTCCATTCACCCAAACTTTCGATTCCCAATGCGGCCTTTCAAGGATAAGCTGTATAATTTTCTTTTGCCAGTTTTCAGGAACCGTAAAGGTCTTTCGATACCATGCAGCCCCGGTATATTTTTTTTCGGGTTGAAGCCAAAACGGAAATCTAATTCCGTCATTCCCCTGGTAAGGTTTGTATCTTGGATCTTCCGGCCACTCCTTATTTTTTATCGAACCCGTCCATTCCGTATCAAAAGTAACGTCAAAACCTTTCCCATTTTCGACCATTGATCCCGGTAGATTTACAGTTTCAGGCAAATCTGTATTGTACCATTTTTCTTTTTCTCCAATATCTTCCACATCCATTTGGAATTGCCATTCTCCTGACAAATCAATTCTATTGATTTCTTTTTTTGAACAGCTTAAAATTGTACAGGCTAATAACAACAATATCAGTTTGATACTTAAATTCATAAGTTTAAATTTTATTTTTTAACCAATCATTGTATTTCCATTTTTTCACAAAACAATTTTCTTTTCTTTTGGTTTTGGTTGAGACTGTAGCACTCCACTCGAATGACGATAGTAATGCCCACGCAAATCTTTTGAATATTCTTCCAGAATACCTTTACCGATATCGTTATAATCGCCACATTTAAACAAGGCACGCCCAAGAATTAATTCACGCAAGGAATTATTTCTTGTACTTACATCGTTTTTAAATTTAGGAGCCAGTCTTTTTGCAGTTTGAATATCCGGCATGGCATGTCCACGAACTCCGGGCATTTGTATCAATTTAAACAATGGTTCCGCAGCATCCTGATCGGCTATTGTTTCCAAAGCAATGGCCACCGCTCTGAAATGTGAGAATTCACTATCCGGGGTAAGTTTATCCATCAGCCTGAATATGGATGGCAAGACTTCTGTTTTTTGGGTGCGCCCTGCGGCAATTATTAAACTGTCCAGATAACTGATACTTCTGCCAAACTGTCCCATTCCACGGAAGTTCCATCCCTCATCCCAGTCTTCAAAACCGTCAATCGCTTTAATCAGTTCTTTCCAGCCATCAGCGATTCCAAGCATACCAAGTATTCTTGCATAAACTAATTTATATTCTTCATTTTGAGTCAGGTAAAATTGATCCTGCAAAGCAACAATTCCTTTTTCCTTATCCCATAATATAGTTTCCAATCCTTCCAAATTGTTAACTACGGTTATTGAAGCTTGCTGTACCTGCTCCATTGATGGCGGATAATTGTCAACATCGGTAAGTACCGATTCGGGCAAACTTCCCAGTTTAACCAAATCTTTTTGCAAGGACTTGATATCAATATATCTGATTCGCTGATCATTCTGAGCAGCAATTGCAGCTGCCCATCCTACGGCATATCCCTGGTTTTGCAGACAAGGTTGCATACGAATTACCGGCATGGCATCGCGATGCGCACTGGCACCCAGACCTGTTACAGCTATTCCTTCCAATCCTTTTGGTAATAAGGCCCTGAAAGGTACATAAGCCAACACGTCAACACCACTATGCTCCGGTGGTTTTAGTGAAAAGAACGGATCTTCGGTAAATCCGTGAGTGTCAAATGAACTTTTATGCAAGGAAATTGCATCGGGATAAGTTCGACCATTATAAACATCCAGAACTGAAACTGTAAAATCGCCTACCATTCTTCTTCTTTCCCGTGTTTGTGGTAGCTTCCCAATATCGTATTGTTCCTCATATTTGTCTTTGGCAACGACCATTGCCCGCCACACGTCCAACATATCCGAATCGTTGATAAAGGTCCAGTCGCTGTTGTTATAAAAGTCGTTTGGATTTTTATGCGGAAATCCGGCTCCCTGCACTGCGACAGATTTCCCATCGGTGTAATGGTATTCGGCACCTGCAGAAACGGCAGTATCGGCACTCCCGGTAGAGTCGATAATTGTATGACCAAGCACTACTCCTTTCCCTTCCGGGGTCGCAACTACAATTCCTTTTACATGGCCATTTTCAACAAAGGCACCACATCCTATTGCACCAAACCAGATATCCCCACCGGCTTTTCTGATCTCCTTTCTGAAGTATTCCGTTTTCCAGTCAAAAACCCACCATTCCAGTTTATCCTTTTTTCGCGGATTATCCGGCCCCATATTTTTTACACCACGATCAACAATATTTGTGTATCCTTCACGATATCCATGATAATACTTTCCAATCATTCCAATGGTTCCCATTCCTCCAAGGCCATGCATATAGTCAATTACCAATGTTTTTGCTCCATGTTGAGCAGCACCCACACCTGCAGGTGCTCCTGCCGTTCCTCCACCAAGAACTACAACATCGTATTCCGCCAAAATGGGTAAGGAAGTATTTTCTGAAACGACTTCACCCAAATTAAGGGACGGGCGCAAACCATCCAACAATTCTCCTACATCTCCATTTTTATTATCCGGAATTGAACTGCTTTTAACTTTTGGAATTTGAGACTCCGGACTTAAACTTGCCAGTATTGCAGCTTTTTCACCTACTCTTTCTCCAATCCTGATCATTTTGCCCGGTTCCAGCAAAGTTTCAGCAGCTAAATCGCTCATATTAGCACTTCCGCTAAGCACAAAAATATTTTCAATTTTTCGGGGTTGAAAAACTTTCAGGTTGATATTTTCGAGATCTACTATTTCGTTGTTCCACCTTTTTTGTCCAACTAATTTATCAGGAGGATTTTGAAACAAAATGTCCGAGGATTCCACCTGATCGGCATCCCATGTCATATCCCGGGCAATCTGTTCTGCATGTGCAAAAGATGCAAAGCTACCATCCTTCATATCGATTTGAATGGAATACTCGATTGCTTTATACTGAATATCGGCTTTTTGAAAACTCCCGTCATTCGCATCTCCCTTTGATGAAAAATGAATTTGCAAAGGTTCTTCATGAATTTTTCCTACAAGACCTTCTGCATTCTTAATCTGATTCCCAACTACTGTAAATTTGAATTCCTGTTTTCCTTCAGGATACTTTTCAAAATTTGCCCCGGCCATTCGGGCCACCAAAGCCCGTGGAGTAGCATCGATAATTGTTTTTGCCACAATTGCCTGACGGCCGGAACGGTTTGCCATTACTATCCCGGCAGGATTTCCCTTCGAATCCGTTAAAATATCAGTAGCAAAACAGGAGTATAAAAAGTTTATTTTATTATCGATTAAAGCTTCGTCGAGCGCTTTTTTAACTTTTAATTGAGAGGGTAAGCCTTCTCCCCATATCGTTTTCCCCAATTTCGTATTGAGGATTGAACTGTCTTTAGTCCATAAACGAAATGTACCACATACATCTTCACCCAAATAAGGTTCCTGAGCCAACAGAAAAACTGAAGCTCCTGCTTTAGCTGCTTCCACCGCGGCAGCAACTCCTGCAGTTGAACCCCCTACAACTACAACGTCAACTTCATAAGCAAGCGGAATTTTTCTTTCAGATTGAAAGGCATATTTTGGATTTTTATTTTTTTCAGCATTAAATGCATATGCACCGGAAGAAAGTAAAAATGCAGAACCGGCAGCTGTTGTTTTGATAAAGTTTCTTCTTTTCATGATAGGAAAGTTGGAAGCACGAAGCCCGAAGATGGTTTTAGTTTAAATTTCTTAATTCATTAAAAATAGGTATTATTCTTTACTCACGGAATTCAAATATTCCGGTCCCGCGTTTTCTCCTGCTTTTTGCGCTTTTGAAATATCGATAGTTTTAAATCCCAGTTGAAATGCCGGAGAATTTTCTTTTAGTTTGAAATTAAAATTATCCGGATCTGCAAATAAAGGATCTGCAAAAACAGAGTGGATGTCCTTTCCAGATGCTTGCCATTCTTCCCAACTCTTGCCAGCCCAGTTCAACGATTCGATTGATTGTTCCGGATTATACCATAGATTGTAATCCATATCAAATGATTCGCTTACTTCTTTTGTTCCAGTCTCATTTTTTGGATGAAAATAAAACTCGTAAGGTTTGTCATTCCATTGACCATCCAGTAGTTTTCCTTCTTTCCAATACACAATATTTTGTTCGAAATAAACACTTTTGTGCGGCTCCATTCTTGTACGGTTCAATTGTTGCAATCTTCCCATTGCAAAAATGTTGTTTCGAACCGTCACTTCTTTGGCAAAGTGCATATTGAAAGCTGCAAATTTGGTGTTGTAAACAATGTTGTTTTCAACCAAAATATGTGTTGAACCTTCATCGTGATAAATTCCCCAACCCCCGTAATGATTGGCATCCACATCGTGAATCAGGTTATTTCTAATCACTGTTCCTGGGGATACACCCAGCGTATAAATTGCTCCCATATCAGAAAGCAAACCTTGCCCTATATGGTGGATATGATTGTGTTCGATAATATTGTCGCGACTTACACTCCTCTGGTAACCCCACTCCCAACCTATTGAAATACCCGTATAATAACCATGGTGAATGTGGTTCTGAGAAACCAGGTTGCCTTCTGTTTTTTGTAATAAAATTCCAACTGCAGACGGATAAACCTGACCAAAATGATGGATGTGATTATTGATGATCCGGTTTTTTGAGGTTCTTAGAAAAATATGGTCTTTGTAATCGCCTCCATTTACCCGGAAACCTCCGGCTGCAATATTTCCAATTTCATTCAACGAAAAAGTATTGTTACTGCATCTTTCATTGATTTCAAAAGCCCAGGTTCCCAGGTTCTTAAATGCACATTTGGCAAAGGAACAATTTTGAACACCTGTTAAAGAAATCGCAGCAGGCACTGAAGCTGAGCCTTGCCTGTCGTTTGAATTTCCCGGTGGCAATTCCCAATTCGTATAACAAAACTCCAGGTCATAAAATTGAATCCCTTTAATAAACTCTCCCTTTTCCGGATCTCCATCGAAACGCACAAGCTGGTCAATTACCGGAGCATAAATTTCAGTTTGGTTTATTTTCTCATCAGGAAACGGATAATAATAACATTTGCCTTGTTTTCTGTCCAGATACCATTCACCCGGCACATCAAGTTCTTCAAAAACATTTTCGACAATATAACGGGCACCATCTTCCGAAAAATCATCGGTAAAAGTTTTGCCGGCCTTGTGTTTAAATGTTACTATGTTGGTTTCTTGATCTATCGATTTTATAGGTAAATGAGAATCTGTCCAGAAATGATAGACAATTACTTCCACATCATCCATATTTTTCCATTGTGGATTAATGGCGCCTTCAGCAAACTCAAAACTCTGACAATCGGTATGATAATTAACGGTTTTGGGAGTTCCCTCGGGCATGCCTTTTACCCGAAGAAATCCTGAATTTGGTTTTCGTGCACGATGTCGTAATTCGCCGTTTACATAAATCTGACGAAATTTCCATTCACCGGATTTTACCTCAGGAATATCACAAGCCCACCAGCCGTTTTTTTGCTTCTTCCAGTCTTCGAGCTTTTTGCCACCGCTGACGCATACTTTCTCATTACCAAAATTCTTAATTTTTAAATCGGTTCGATTTGTACCGGAATGTTCAGGCCTCAAAACAAGTGGTTTATTTAACTGATAAACTCCTTCTTTTATCAAAATAAAATCAACTTCTTTCCCAACACTTTCATTAATGGCTTTTTGAATGGTTTGAAAAGGTTGTTTTTCTGTTCCGGGATTGGAATCATCGCCATTTAAAGAAACATAAAAGTTTTGTGGTTGTGCGAATATGAAAGTAGTAAAAAATAAAAATGAAGTGGTGATAATGATTTTCATAATGGTTTAGGTTTTTCTACCCCCCGTTTCGTTCGGAATCTCCTTCGGAGTTTCCTGCCTCAACTGTCCCCCTAAATTTAGGGGAACAGTTTGAGCCGGTGGTTTCAAAGAAGGAACCGGTGATATCGGGGGGTATAAATATTCTTATTTCAACATTTTTCCAACTTTCAACAAAATATCAGCCGAAACTTTTGGCACTTCACCATTTCCGTCCGGACCAACATTTAAAAGGAAGTTTCCACCTTTTCCATTAATATCCTGCAATTTTTCGTAAACTTCTTTAGGGCTTTTCCAATCTTCGTCAATGATTTTATAACCCCACGAATCATTCATGGTATAACATGCTTCCCAATAATGTTTTAATTTAGAATCAGGATGAAACTGCTCGGGTGTTCCAAAATCCTTTTTAAATATTTTTCTTTTTGAAACCCTGTTATTTATAATAATATCAGGCTTTAATTCGCGAATGTATTGATACAAATCATCACCATCTTCCAATGTCCAGTAATCTGCCCAATCACCATCAAACCAAAGAATTTCGGTATCATATTTTTCAATCAACTCTTTTACCTGGTTTTTCATGTATTGTACATATTCTGCTTTTTTACCTTCTATCATTTTTGGATTCCGCCATCTTTCCCTGTCCTGTTCAGAAGCGTTTTCATCAGGGATATCATGTGACGGATGATTCCAGTCGATAATACTGTAATAAGTTCCAAAATGTAATCCGTGTTTTTTACAGGCATCAGATAATTCCTTAATAAAATCCCTCCCTTTCATTGGAGAGCTGGCTATATCGTACTCCGTAAATTCCGACTCAAACAAACAAAAACCTTCGTGATGTTTACTTGTAATTACAATATATTTCATTCCGGATTTTTTGGCCAGTTTTGCAATTTTATCAGCATTATATTTTTTAGGAGTCCAGGTTTTAATCAGTTTAATATACTCTGATTTTGGTATTTTCTGATTGCACTGAATCCACTCTGCATAACGCCCTTCATCGTTTCCTTTGTAAATTCCTCCCAACTGGCTGTACAATCCAAAATGGATAAACATTCCGTATTCGGCATCAGTAAACCATTCCATTCTCCTGGCAAAATCCGCTTCCGATTCTTCAAGATAATTTACTTGTGCGAAACCTGAAAATGTTCCTAATAATAAAGTGATTAATAAAATGTAGTTTTTCATAGTTCAGTCTGATTTTATTAGTAAAAGATTATTTTTAGTATTGATTGTTGCCTGGTTATTTTGACTTTGTATCCAAATTGATTGGCTTCTTTAGTTTTTTAGGTTATTAAATGTTCTTACAAATATATTGAATTAAACAAATGAGTGTTTGTTTATTCAGTGCCACTTTTCGTGATTAAGTGTTAATGGTATTTTGTTTTTTGCCACTAAAGCACTAAAACACTAAAATTCATTAAAAAGCCAAAGATTGAGTCCGGTAATAATCAACAAAGAATCATCAGCTTGAAAACAATTTCATCATTAAAATCCTTTAGCCCGTTGATTTGAGCAAGGAATTAAACCCGGCTTTAGCATTAAAGATTCGCTCTTTAACGGCTTAAGCCAAGGTGTTCTGAGTCACCAAACGCCAAGCAAAAGCATGGTGAAAACAATGCTATCCAACTCTTCTAATGCATCAAAAATTCAAAGTGCCCAATCAGGTACAACATTCATTGCTACACCAAATAGTTTACCAATAAGCAAGTAAGTCATCAATGTAATGATTATTATTCCCAGCATATTTAGTCTAAAACCTGCCCGAATCATATTTTCGATACTCACTCTTTCGGTCCCAAAAATAATAGCGTTTGATGGTGTTGCTGTAGGAAGCATAAATGCCAGCGATGATGCTATGGTTGCCGGAATCATAAAAAGTAAGGGATTATCACCGGTAGCCACTGCAATTGCAGCAAAGGCCGGAAGCAACATTTGTGTTGATGCTACATTGGATGTAAGTTCGGTTAAAAACGACATCATTGCAACTATTGCCAGCACAAAAAGAATTGATGGAATTTGATCTCCCCAGGAAAGTTGTTCGCCAAACCAAAGTGCCAGTCCCGATACTTCAAATCCTTTTGCCAACGCAAAACCACCACCAAACAACAAAACAATATTCCATGGTAAGCGGTGGGCCGTTTTCCAGTTCATGATTCTCTCTTTCTTCCCGTTTTTTGTAGGTATGATAAAAAGTAACAGAGAAATAAAAATTGCAGTGGTTCCGTCATTAATATATTTTGGATTTTCAAACAAAGATGACCAACCGGGAATTTTAAATCCATTGTAGCTAAATCCAGAACGTGACATCCATAAAAAAGCCAAAACCAAGAATAGTATAAATACTATCTTCTCTTCATAGCCGGTTGCGCCAAGGTTTTTTAATTGGTTTTTAAAAGCATCAGACGAAATCCCCTCCCATTTTTCTTTTGGTTTAAACAAAAAGAACAGTAATGAGAATGCGGCTATAAACATGATAAGGGTAATTGGAAAGGCAAAAACAAACCATTGGCTAAAACTAATCTCCGGAGCTTCCGGATATAATACGGATAGTATGCGAACACAAATTAAATTAGTAGGAGTTCCGACCAATGTTGCATTTCCGCCAATCGAAGCACTGTAGGCTATACCAAGCAACAAACCCAAAGCATATCGCGATATTTTCTTTTTCCCGATATTCTTTTCCAATTCAAGAATTATGGAAAAAACAATAGGAATCATCATCATGGTGGTTGCGGTATTTGAAATCCACATTGAAAGTAAAGCGGTTGCCAGCATAAATCCCAAAAGTATTCTGCCGGGACTGACTCCAACCCACTTTAAAATATGAAGAGCAATTCGGTTATGTAATCCCCATCGCTCCATTGCCAAAGCCATAATAAACCCACCGATAAAAAGAAAAATGATGTGATTGATATAGGATTCGGATATCTCTTTCCCATCAATAATACCCAGAAATGGAAATGCCACCAAAGGTACTAATGCAGTGACTGCCAATGGCAATGCTTCAGTTACCCACCATATAGCCATTAAAACTGCTACTGCAGCGGTTTTTGTAATTTCCGGCCTACCGGGTTCCAAATCTCCAAAAAACAAAAGGATAAGAGAAACTACAGGACCTAGTATCAGACCAATTCTCTTTTTGTCAAACTTTGGTTTTTCGATTTTCATTCTGGTTTAGCTAAAAGATTAGAACTTTATTATGTGTCGATAAACTTAATGAATATTGATTAAAGATTCTAAGGGGATTGGTTATTTCTTAATAAACAAAAACCCGGAAATAAAATATTTTCCGGGTTTCATATTTATTTATTTTTAATCTTTACCGACTAAATTCTTTTTGCTCGGGGCTCCAAATCCGTTAAACTTGCAATACGAACCGGTTGTCCCGACTCGATACTTTTTCGGGCAGCAACACCTATTAAAACCGACATTGCACCATCTCTGGTGCCGGCCATATGTTTGTAGATATCTTCTTTTTCAGGATTTTTGAAAATCTGATCGTGAAGCCTGACATCTCCGCCACCATGTCCGGCTCTGCTATAACCAACATTAATAACTTTCTGGTCTTCCCAAAGTTTATGATGGATGATTGGTTTATATGTCATATCGCCTCCTTCCTGGTTCATTTCCTGTGCATGTAAATCTTCCTGCGATAATTTTTCTGTTTCCATAAACGGCACATCAAGGAATGCATCAATACGGCCTTTTGTGCCGTTAAATGCTACACGCCAGCCCTCCCACGGAGAGTATGTTGTAAGCATATAATTTACATATACATTATTGGCATATTTAATATTTACATTCATTTTATCGTAAATATTTATTTCAGGACGGAACAAACAATTGTCGCGAATGTAACCGTCATGTTTTTCGTTATCTACATAAAGTTTTTTATCCCAGTCACTCTTTAAAATATCCCAATAAAATTTACATGTATTCTTCTCATCACAGTTTCGGCAATTCACTCCTTTTTTCTCGGGTCGTTGTCCGTAAAATTCCAAATCACCAAAAGCAAATACTTCTTTTGGATCAGAATCCAGCCACCAGTTTATCAAATCGAAATGATGGGTTGCTTTATGTACAAGCAAAGTTCCGCTGTGTTCACGTTGTCCGTGCCAGCGACGGAAATATGAGGCTCCATGACTTGTATTTAGCATCCATGAAAAATCAACAGAAACAATATCTCCAATTTCTCCGTTGGTTAGCATCTCCTTGATTTTTGTATTGTAAGGACTCCAACGATAGTTAAATCCAACAATTACCTTTCTGTTATTTCTTCTTTCAGCATCAAGTATTTCCCTGCATTTATCCTCATCAGTGGTCATTGGTTTTTCTGTTAAAACATCAATTCCATTATCAAGCGATTTTACGATGTACTGGTGATGTGTTGCATCTGTAGTAGTGACCATTATCAGATCTGGCTCATGGTTTTCCAACATTTCATCAAAACTGGTATACAAGCCACATTTATCCCCAACACCTATGTGACTTTTTGCCAGTTCCAATCTTCCCGGATTGATATCCACTAATGCATCAAATTCAAGAATATCGCTGTATGCATCTACCAAACGTTTTCCCCAGAAACCTGTTCCTCTGATCCCTGTTCCTACCAAAACGACTTTTAACTTTTCACCCTGAGCTAGTATTGATGCTTTTAATGGATTGGTTACGGCTGCTCCTGCTGCAATGGTTCCGATGGTTGTCAAAAATTTCCTTCTGTCCAGCATATTTTTTAAGTTTTTGATTACAAAATTATATGGTTCAAATGATGAAGTAAAACTACCAACTTTTTTCCGTTTACGCACACGAAATGAATTAAAAAATTAAGTCAGGCACCTTAAAAAACTACCGGAATAAACTTTAAAGCTTTACCGGTTTATGTTTACGAATAAAATCAACATCTAATTCTACTCCCAGTCCCGGTCCGGTTGGAACCTTTACAACTCCATTGTTACTTTTTAAATCTGATGTAGGACACTCAAGCGGAATTTCAGAATTAAAACCTTTAAACTCGTGAAATGGTCCTGCGTTTGCTATTGCCGACACAAAATGCATCATATATAAATAACCCAGTCCTGAACCGGAAATATGAGGAACACAATCCATTCCTTTTGATGCTGCCATCCGTGCAACCTTCATCGAACGAATCATTCCTCCAAAATAGAAAATATCGGGTTGTACAATTTGTAATGCATTATTCTGAATCAACCACCTGAAATTGTGCATACCTGGTTCCTGTTCACCACCGGCAATCGGAATTTTTAAAGCATCCGCAACTTGTTTGGTTTCTTCATACCAATCAAAAGGAACCGGTTCTTCGTAAAAATCAACTTTATATTCTTCAAGCATTTTTCCGATTCTGATAGCCTCTTTAACATCATAACTTCCGTTTGAATCGGCGTAAATGGTCATTTCATTACCAAAAGTTTTACGAACAAGTGGAATTAGCTTCTCTGTCCTTCCCTGAGGATAATCGGCATTTTTACTCATGCGGCCACCGATTTTAAATTTTACCGCTTTAGCCTGAGATTTTTCAACATGTTCAACTATTCTTTTAATACTTTCTTCTGCTGATAGTCCACGATAATTATTGGCCTGATAAACTGCAATATTTTTGTGATGTATTTCTCCAATTAGCTTACCCATCGGAACACCGGCTATTTTCCCCAGCATATCTAAAATGGCAAATTCTATTGTTGCCTGCGGAATCCACAAAGCCAAACCCTGTAATTTGTAGTTGCTTTGAAATACATAAACTTCTTCCAAAAGTTTTTCCAGTTCAACCGCATTTTTACCAATAAAAAACGGTTGCAAACGATTTAGAAAGATAGGATACAAAGAAACCATCTGCATATTATTACTAACCGAAATCCCGACAGCTCCCTGTTTTGAAATCACCCTGCAAATAAAATTGTTTTGATATCGTAACAATTCCAATTTATCAATTATTACAGGCTCAGAAAACAGTTCCTTTTTTAAAACGGGTTGAGCAAGTATTTTATCCAATTCAGTATATTCCTGCAAAAAACTGCTACTATTACCGGCATTACTATTTATATAAAAACCTGCACCTATAATTCCTGTTGCAGCAGTTTTTAAAAATTTACGTCTGGTTTTCATTATCGGTTTAGACTATTATATGGTTTCACTTTAGCATGTATTAATAATGCTATAATCTTAGCAAAACCAAAATTGAACAGATTATTTTAGTTTACTAAACTAATCATTTCGGTTCATTATACATTAATCCTATACATTAAAAAACAAACATGCTTTATAACCTCTTAAAACGTATAAAATCCTGATCAATATCCTAAATTTCAATTTACTAAAGCATTAATTTTAAATGAACTAAAAACTCAACAACCATGGCAAAAGTCAACAAAACGGAAGCCTTAGGCTATCATGAAAAAGGCCGTCCCGGAAAAATTGAAGTTATCCCTACCAAACCACACAACACACAACACGATTTATCTCTGGCATATACACCGGGTGTTGCTCAACCGTGTCTGGAAATTCATAAATCGGCTGATAATGCATACAAATATACAGCCAAAGGAAATTTGGTTGCTGTTGTTTCAAACGGAACCGCTGTACTGGGATTGGGAGATATTGGGCCACTGGCCGGTAAACCGGTTATGGAAGGTAAAGGATTGTTATTTAAAATTTTTGCTGATGTTGATGTTTTCGATATCGAGGTGAACGAAAAAGTTCCGAAAAAATTGATAGAAGTAGTGAAAGCAATAGCACCTACTTTTGGTGGCATTAATCTTGAAGATATTAAGGCACCTGAATGTTTTGAAATTGAAGAGACTTTAAAAAAGGAACTGGATATTCCTGTATTTCACGATGACCAGCATGGCACAGCAATAATATCTGCAGCCGGATTAATAAACGCGCTGGAACTTAACGGAAAAAAAATTGGAAATTTAAGAGTTGTGGTAAATGGAGCCGGTGCGGCCGCTGTTTCCTGTATCAGATTATATATCAGTATGGGAGTTAAACCGGAAAATGTTGTAATGCTAGATAGTAAGGGAGTTTTGAATAACAAACGAACTGATTTAAATAAAATAAAACAACAGTTTATAACACAAAGAAACATATCCACTTTGGAAGAAGCCTTTGTTGATGCTGATGTATTTCTGGGTTTGTCGGTTGGGAATGTTGTTTCAAAAAAAATGGTACAATCAATGGCAAAAGATCCAATTGTATTTGCTATGGCCAATCCAAATCCGGAAATTTCATACGAAGATGCCGTTGCTGCCCGCAAGGACATTATTATGGCAACCGGCAGAAGTGATTATCCGAACCAAATAAACAATGTTTTGGGATTTCCTTTTATTTTCAGGGGTGCACTCGATGTTCGTGCCACAACTATCAATGAGGAAATGAAAATTGCTGCAGCCGAGGCGCTCGCGTCACTTGCCAGAAAATATGTTCCTGATATGGTTGCCAAAGCTTATAAACAGCAAAATATTGTTTTCGGAAAAGAATACATTATCCCCAAACCACTTGACCCCAGATTAATTACAACAGTTTCTGTTGCAGTTGCAAAAGCTGCAATAAAAACCGGGGTTGCTCAAAAACAAATAAAAAACTGGAAAGAGTACAAAAGCGAACTTTCTGATCGCCTGGGATTCGACAATCGACTGGTAATGTCAATCAGACAAAAAGCACGACAAGCTCCTAAACGTGTGGTATTTGCCGAGGCTAATAATCTGAAAATATTAAAAGCAGCTCAATTTGTGCTGCACGAGAAAATAGCCAATCCAATCTTGCTTGGCAACGAAAGAAAAATCAGAGCGTTAATTTCTGAATACAATCTGGAATTAGAGGAAGCTCCGATTATTGATATTCAAAACAACGTTTCAGAAGAAAAAAAAGAACGTTTTGCAAATCTTCTTTACGACAAAAGAAAACGTAAAGGAATGACCATGGATGATGCAATGGAATTTATTGTCAAGCCTGACTACTTTGGTGCCATGATGGTAGAAACAGGAGAAGCAGATGCCTTCTTATCGGGATTTACACGAAGATATGCGGATACCATAAAACCTGCCTTACAGATTATAGGGATAAAAGAAAAATTTAATCACATTGCCGGAATGTATATCATGCTCTCCAAAAGGGGCACCTTGTTTTTAGCCGATACCACTGTGAATATGAATCCAACGGCTCAGGTTCTTGCCGATACCACTATTTTAACGGCCGCAGAAGTAAAACGATTTAATATCGAACCCAAAATTGCACTTCTTTCCTACTCCAATTTTGGTGCACACAAAGAACAGGGAAGTCCATTGAGGGTGCAGGAAGCAATAAAAATACTACACGATAAATATCCTGACATGAAAGTTGACGGAGAAATGCAAGCCAATTATGCCTTAAAGGGGAAGCTTCGTAAAAAAAGATTTCCATTTAATAAACTTGGAGATTCAGAAGTAAATACGCTAATTTTCCCAAATCTGAGTTCCGGAAATATTAGTTATAAACTGCTACAATCCATTGGTGTAGCAGAATCTATCGGTCCGATACTAATGGGAATGAAAAAACCGGTTCACATCTTACAACGAGACAGTTCAGTACGGGAAATTATTAATATGATAGCTATTGCAGTAGTTGATGCACAATCGGTTTCGAATGGTGACTAAATAAATTTCTTAAAATCCAACTCCAACCCCAATACTAAAAAATGGTTCCCAGTTTTTATAGGGCGAATTTTCGTTTTGTAATACATCAAACAAAACCTCAGCAGTTAGCCATGAGTTTTTTGTAATGGGCTGGCTGTAGCCTCCTCCTAAGAATAAAAACGGAACCCATTCCCGTTTGCTGCTGCCATCGGTATAAAATAACTCATAATTTATAGATGAAAATTCAGCATGTCCATAAATTCTGGGAACTACCCGATATCGGGTAAATAAACTAAAACCAAAATTATTAGTTGTGTATTCCTGGGTATATCTTTTATCTTTTATATAGTTGTATGACAATTTACCCCCAATAGAAAATTTTGGAGTAACTTTATAACCAACTAATGGTTCAATACCGATGCGAGTATAACTGCCAAAAGAAAGGTTTAAATATCCTCCGTAATACAGTTTGCTTTTATTAAATTTTGATTCTTTCTCAGGTTGAGTGCTGTTTTGTTCTTCCTGATTTACCAAAGTATTATCAGGTTGCATATTCTCCGACTCTGCGGTAGTTTTAACCTCAACCGTATCCTGCGGTACAGTGATATTCCCGGATTCCTGTGCAAAAACAGTAATCGAGCCAAATACTAAAGTAAATACCAAGAAATATTTCATATTAAAAAATTTAAATTATTTATTTAAATAAAATGCAAATCAACAAGTTAGGGATAACAGCTTATTTAGAAAAATAACATTGTCCGGATAAAATAGTTTAAAAGATTAAAAATATAATTCCGCCAATTCTTCATCTTGTTTACGAATAATCTCGAATAATTCTGTTTTTATCAAATTACGACTTAATTTTGACCCAGAACAATTTGTAAAAATCATGGATAAATATCCTTCGAAATTACTTGAAACGGCGGTTAACGAGTTTTCAAAACTTCCCGGAATTGGCAGAAAGAGTGCTTTACGCCTGGTGCTGCACTTACTTCGTCAGGATAGTGAATCGGTAAACTTTTTTGGAAACAGTCTTATCCAATTACGAAACGAAATCAAACATTGTAAAGTTTGTCATAATATATCAGATACCGAAGTTTGCCAGATTTGCGAAAATCCTTCACGAAATCATAATGTGGTTTGTGTTGTAGAAAATATCAGGGATGTTATGTCGGTTGAAAACACACAGCATTTTAATGGTTTATACCATGTACTGGGAGGTATAATTTCTCCAATGGATGGAATTGGACCTTCAGATATTGAGATTGAATCTTTGGTACATCGAATTGAAAAGGGTGAAATTATTGAAGTAATTCTTGCTCTTTCAACTACAATGGAAGGAGATACAACCAACTTTTATATTTACCGGAAATTAAAAGGTTTGGATGTTAAAATTACAACCCTTGCCCGTGGTGTTTCAATTGGTGATGAACTGGAATATACCGATGAAATTACTTTAGGACGTTCGCTGGATAACCGGGTACCTTACGAAAGTTCAATAGGGAAATAATCTGAAAGTACTAAAATTCATTTTAATTAAATAATTTTTTAATTATTTCTAAACTTTAGACTCTAGCTTCCGGCTTTTGACAAAACAATTATTGTACTGTTGAATAAATTGTATAAGCAAATGTCGTAAAATTTTAAACGTTAACCTGGAAATCAATATCAGAAATCTTCCATTCTTTCGTTATCCAAAAGGAATACTTACATTTGAAAACTTTAGCAAACTAATACTTCGGTCTTCGGTCTTCCGACTTCCGACTTTCAAATAACATGAAACTTTCAGTAATTATTGTAAACTACAACGTTAAACATTTTTTGGAACAATGCCTGCATTCTGTGTATAAGGCGTCCGAAGAAATTGAAACGGAAATTATAGTTGTCGACAATAATTCTGTAGATGGTTCAGCACCCTTTATACGTGAGAAGTTTCCTGAATTAACCTTTATCCACAATACACAAAATGTTGGTTTTTCAAAGGCCAATAACCAGGCAATAAAAATTGCCAAAGGAGAATACATTTTATTACTGAATCCTGACACTGTTGTTGAAGAAGACACCTTTACAAAGGTAGTTGGATTTATGGATAAGCATCCCGATGCAGGTGGCCTGGGAGTAAAAATGATTGACGGCAAAGGAACATTTCTTCCCGAATCAAAAAGAGGACTGCCTACTCCATGGGTAGCATTTTATAAAATGTTCGGGTTTTCAAAACTATTTCCAAAATCAAAAAGATTTGGAAAATATCATCTTACATATCTTAACAAAGATGAAATACATGAGGTGGAAATTCTGGCCGGTGCATTTATGTTAATACGTAAAGAAGCCCTTGACAAAGTTGGTTTGCTGGATGAAACTTTTTTTATGTATGGAGAAGACATCGACCTGTCTTACCGAATAATTCAGGGTGGTTATAAAAACTACTATTTCCCTGAGACCACAATTATACATTACAAGGGAGAGAGTACAAAAAAGGGTTCTTTAAATTATGTAAAGGTATTTTACAATGCCATGATTATTTTTGCACAAAAACATTTCTCTCATGGTAAAGCGGGAGTTTTTGCTTTTATTATTCATCTGGCAATCTGGTTAAGGGCATTTATTTCGGTTTTAAAAAGAGTTCTCGATAAAATAATTCTTCCTCTACTGGATGCCGCTTTAATTTTTGCCGGATTTTTTATCATCACTCCGGTATGGGAAAATATTCGATTTGAAAGCGGACACTATCCACCCGAGTTTCTGAGCATTATAGTTCCGGTTTATATTCTGTTTTGGTTGTTTGGGATTTTAGTTTCGGGAGGTTATCAAAAACCTGTTAACCTTTTTAAAATTGCCAGGGGTTTGTTGTGGGGTACCATTTCGATTTTGCTGGTTTACTCTTTGGTTGATGAAAACCTGCGTTTTTCGCGCGTGCTGATTTTAATGGGTTCAGTATGGTCATTAATTGTTATTCTATTATCACGAATTGTATTTCACTGGTTTAAAATAAGTGGGCTCAGGCTTGATATGAAAAAGGCAAAACGTATTGCCATAGTAGGTCATTCAAAAGAAGCCAGCAGGGTAAAGAAAATTGTTGAGGACTCACAAATTCAATCTGAAATGGCGGGTTTTATCGCTATCGATAAAAATGACAAAGGACCGGACTATATTGGTGAAATTCAGCAGATTTTAGAGATTATCAGAATTAATCGTATCAACGAAATAATTTTTTGTGCCGAAAATATTAGTTCAGCGCAAATTATCAGGGCCATGTTAAACCTTACCCAACTCCAGATTGAATACAAAATAGCACCCCCCGAGAGTATCAGTATCATTGGAAGTAATTCTATACACACAGCCGGTGATTTATATGTGGTGAATATCAATTCTATATCCAAACCATCAAATAAAGTAATCAAACGAGTTTTTGATATTACCCTGGCATTGACATTTCTGCTGTTGTTGCCGGTAACCATTTGGTTTTACCATCGTAAAAGTCAATTTATTATAAACATTTTTAGTGTATTAAGCGGAAAGTCATCATGGATTGGTTACATCAACCAGCAAAAAGGTAAGGGCAATCTTCCGGTATTAAAACCCGGCATACTAAATCCTGCTGATTATTTTTCTGAACTCACTTTAAATGATGAAAAAACAGCCCGCTTAAACATGTTATATGCAAAAGATTACAGTTTAACCACAGATTCGGAAATATTGCTGAGTGCATGGAGAAAACTGGATAGAAATTCTCATGAAGAACAGACTTAAATACGGAAAAATTTCACTTCGCCCGCTTGAACCCGACGACATAAACTTAATGTACAAGTGGGAAAACAACATGGAAATCTGGAATGTGAGCAATACCCGAACTCCGTTTTCGAAATATATACTGGCTGAATACATTAAAGAATCGGCAAAAGATATTTATGAAACCAAACAGCTTCGTCTGATAATTGAACACGAATCGAAACCAGTGGGCGCTTTGGATTTATTTGATTTTGATCCCTACCACATGAGGGCCGGAATCGGAATATTGATTCACAAAGAAAAAAACCGGAATCATGGTTATGCTACCGATGCTTTAAATTGTATCTCGGGATATGCAGTGGAAACCCTCGGATTAAAACAGTTGTATGCCAATATTTCCGTAAACAATGAGGTAAGCATTCACTTGTTTAAAAAAGCCGGATTTGAAGATTCGGGAGTTAAAAAAAGCTGGCTTAAAACTTCTGCCGGTTGGATCGACGAAATCTTTTTACAAAAAATATTAATTACATAATTAACTAAACCCCACCCCGTCAATTCTGCATTTTTCGCAATATTCCGGAACTTCATACAAAAAAGAATAAGTATTTTTTACATAGTTAATTTCGCAGGCAAAATGCTGCATTCCGTTGGATACGATTACCCTGTCGACCTTTAGTGCCATATTGTACCGTACTACCTGGTCGAAAGTTTCTTGTGTAATTTTCACATCGGGTGCTTTAAACTCAGCAATTAAATAGGGTTGCCCGTTTCGGGTATAGGTCAGCAAATCAAATCTCCGTGGATTGTTGTTTACCTTAATTTGCTTTTCCACAGCCATCAAAGTTTCAGGATATTTTTTTGCCTTTATCAGGTACTGAACAAAGTTTTGCCGCACCCACTCTTCAGGGGTTAAAACCACAAATTTTTTCCTTATCGAATCGAAAATCAGAGTTTTATCTCCCTCTTTTTTTGTTCTGAAAGCGTATACGGGCAAATTCAATTTTTGCATGATAATAAACTTGTTTCGCAGAATTTTCTTCTTGGACATCGAAATGTAAAACTGTACATTTGCAAAAGCTCAAAACGAAAAGCTTGGTACTTTTGTTCAAAGGTAAAAAATGCATTCATGAAGACAAAACAAGAGATTGTTGAAAACTGGCTTCCACGTTACACAGGTAAAAAACTGGAAGATTTTGGTTTGCATATTCTGCTTACCAATTTTCAGAGTTATGTCGAGAAATTTGCTAAAAAATTTGATGTGCCTGTTGATGGTATCGACCAGAATATGCCCAGTGCCACAGCCAATGGGATTACCATGATTAACTTTGGTATGGGAAGCCCGAATGCCGCAACCATAATGGATTTGCTGGTGGCGATAAAACCCAAGGGAGTGCTGTTTTTAGGAAAATGCGGGGGGCTAAAAAAGAAAAACAAACTGGGTCATCTTATCCTGCCCATTGCAGCCATCCGAAACGAAGGAACTTCAAACGATTATATGTTCCCTGAAGTACCTGCCCTGCCCGCTTTTAATTTGCAACGGGCAGTTTCGCATATATTAAGAAACGAAGGTCAGGACTACTGGACCGGTGTGGTTTTTACCACCAACCGCAGGGTTTGGGAGTTTGACGAGCGCTTTAAAAAATACCTGAGAAAAACTCGTGCCATGGCCATCGATATGGAAACTGCTACTTTATTTACCGTAGGTTTTGCCAACCAGATTCCAACCGGTGCACTTTTGCTTGTATCTGACCAACCTATGATTTCCAGTGGTGTAAAAACCACTGCCAGCGACTTTAAAGTATCAAGCGAGTTTGTTGATTTGCATATTAACTCAGGAATAAGGGCTCTTTTGGAAATTAAAAACAACGGACTTTCTGTGAAACACCTACGATTCTGATATGGATTCCAACACAATTTTAAATAACCTGAAAAAAGGTCTTGTTCATCCGATTTATCTGCTCCAAGGGGAAGAACCGTATTATATCGATGTGATTTCGGATTATATTGAGGAAAACATTCTTACAGAAGCCGAGCGGGGTTTTAACCAAACTGTTTTTTACGGAAAAGACTCCAATGCACTTACCATTGCAGAAAGTTGTATGCGTTTTCCGATGATGGCACAGAGACAGGTGATTATTGTGAAGGAAGCCCAGAGTCTGCAAAAGATTGATATTCTTGCTTCGTATGCTGAAAAGCCTATGGAATCGACGGTTTTGGTTTTGGCTTACAAATACAAAAAACTGGATTCGAGAACCAAACTTGCCAAACTAATTAAAAAAAACGGAGTTGTATTTACCTCAGATAAAATCAGGGAATACAAACTTCCTGGCTGGATTGAAAACTATTTGGCAACCCGCAATTTTTCAATTGCACCGCAAGCAGCACAATTACTTACTGCTTATTTGGGAGCCGATTTGGGAAAAGTTGCCAACGAATTAAATAAGCTGATTGTTGCTGTTAAAGACACCGATAGAATTACAATCGACCATATTGAAAAAAACATTGGATTAAGCAAAGAATATAATTTACTGGAACTGCAGGATGCATTGGGAAAAAGAGATGTTTTCAGGGCGAATCAAATAATTAAACACTTTGGGGCAAATCCAAATGCCAATCCAATTCAGCGAACTATTCCTACATTATTTGGTTATTTCTCTAACATGTTCGCTTACCACTTTTTAAAAAATAAATCGGAACAAAATGTAGCTGCTGAATTGAGGATTCATCCATTTTTTGCTAAAAACCTGATTATTGCAGCTAAAAAATATACTCCAACTAAACTCTATGAGATAATTGGCATATTAAGAGAATACGATATGAAAAGTAAAGGATTTGACACATCCACAAATGTAAGCACCGGTGATTTGCAAAAAGAAATGATCTATAAAATCCTTCATTAAATGATAACTTTTATAATAATTGGTGTTACGGTATTGATCTCTTATCTGGCCTTTCAGAATCAGGATTTTACACAAAAAATGCAGTTTAATGCAGCTAATGTAATTCATCAAAAACAATATTACAGATTGTTTTCTCATGCTTTTATTCATGCCAACTGGTCGCATCTTTTTGTAAATATGTTCGTACTCTTTTTCTTTGGCAGAGGTATAGAACGGTATTTTGAATTGTACTTTGGACAAAAAGCCACTTTCTTTTATTTATTGCTGTATTTTGGGGGAATATTATTCTCAAATATTTGGAGTTTGATTAAACACCAAAACAACTATTATTACAATGCAGTTGGAGCATCGGGTGCGGTTTCTGCAGTGCTGTTTGCCTTTATATTTTTTAATCCCTGGGAAAAACTTTATTTATTTGCAGTGATTCCAATTCCCGGTATTTTATTTGCGTTGGCTTATATCTTTTACTCTTACCAAATGGGTAAAAAAAGTAACGATAACGTCGCACATGATGCACATTTACTGGGAGCAGTATTTGGCTTTGTTTTCCCAATCCTTTTAAGGCCTCAGTTATTTGGCCAGTTTGTGGATCTCCTTTTGGCAGGATTTTAAAGTTTCAGATTTTATATTTTAAGGTTTTTAATGAATGGATTTTGTAATTGTAAACGGAGAAATAATTAAAAAACAGGAAATCAAAAGCATTCCTTTTTTTCTTAAAAATCCATTTATTTTAACGCAAAAATTCTGGTATGGCTATGGTGGAATACCTCTCTTTTATGAAAACCTTGGATTGATTAAAAATGTGTTGAGGATACTGGAAATTCCCATCCCTGATCTGCTCAAAACAGAGCACGAATTATTTCGGTTAACAAAAAGGATGCTAAATAAGAACAAGTATTACCGTTCGGGACTGGTCACAATTCAAATTTCCACAGTGCAAAATGACACAAATATTATTGTAAGCAGTGATGCAAATACTGAATTTGATTTTCCGATTGCAAAATCAGGGTTATTATTAAATTTCTCTGAATTTGAAAAATACAGCTCTCATCCCTTAAATCATTTAGCTTTTTATAATTTGCCATCATGGAGGTTTATAGATGCCCGAAATAAAAATACTTCGTTCCAGAACTCCATTATTTTAAATGACAGCGGATTCGTTTGCGAAAGCGCATTTAATAACATATTTATGGTAAAAGGAAATACCTTAATTACTCCTCATTTAGATACAGGGTGTTACGCTGATGCTATCAGAAATCATATCATGAATATAGCATCTGACGCAGGTTTGTTAACAGAGGAATCTAAAAGGATAACAAAGGAAGATATTCTCAAAATGAGTGAACTTTTTTTGGCCAGTGAAGAATTTGGAATTCAATGGATATTAGGTATCGGAAACAAACGGTTTGTAAATCGCCACGCTGCAAAAATTCATGAACATATAAATATTCATTTGGAGAAATTGGCACAGCAATAAACTAATCTTAAAACTATTTTGCAGCCCACCGAAATACGAAAAAAGCAATAAGGCTGTAAATAATATTCGGTATCCAAAGAGACAGAATAATTGGAGCAGTACCACTAATTGCAAAAACAGTAGAAATCTGCATAAAAAGAATATACGAAAAACTCAGGGCCAAACCCAGCCCCAAATGTAATCCCAGGCCACCCTTAATTTTTCTTGAGGCCAGTCCAACACCAATAATCGTCAATATAAAAGTAGAGAAAGGAGTAGCCATCCTCTTATGTCGTTCAATCTCCCATTCTATTGTATTGACCCCACGGCTTTTCATTTTTTTTATTTCTTTTTTTAAATCCGGGGTAATATAAGTTTCCATTTCATTTTTCTTAATCCTGAACTCTTCAGGATTCATGTTTAGCGTTGTATCGATCCGGTAACTTCTTTCCAGTACTTCATAATCATCGTAAATCGTCCTTTTCCAGTAGTTATTAATTACCCATTTGCCGGTTTCTTTATTCCATCGGATATTGTCAGCAGTAAGTTTTTCAACAAGTCTCGAACCTTCAAATCTTTCCAATGTAAAATTATTTCCAACATCATTTGGAGTGTAACTTCTCATGTAGATATATACTCCAGGTTCAATTTGCCGGTGAATATCTCTTTTTATACCTGCTCTTTTATTATCTATATTTTTCAGCCTAAACTCATTCATGGTTTCAGTAGCCGGCGGAATTATGTAGTTTCCAAGGGAAAAACTAAAAATTGCAAGAATTAATGCGGAAATCATATATGGCCTCATCAACCTGGTGTAGGAAACACCACTGCTTAAAATGGCAATAATTTCTGTGTTATATGCCATTTTAGATGTAAAGTATATTACTGCAATAAATGTAAACAGAGGACTAAAAAGGTTGGCAAAATAAGGGATAAAGTTTAGATAGTAATCAAATACAATTTCTTTTAATGTTGCTTCATTAGAAAGAAATTCATCCAGGTTTTCAGAAATATCAAAAACAACGGCTATACTTAATATCAGACCAATAGCATAAAAGAAGGTTCCTAAAAACTTCTTTGTAATATAAATATCGATGGTTCTGTAAAACTTCATCTGTAAATTACAATCGTTGTTTTAATTTCAATAACATTTCATTCTTCCATGAAACGAAAGTACCCTCAATAATTTTTTGTCGTGCTGTATTTACCAGCCACAAATAAAAAGCCAGGTTATGCTGTGTTGCAATTTGTCCGCCAAGCATTTCATTCGAAATTATCAAATGACGCAAATAAGCTTTTGAATACTGATCCACAAAAGAAGTACCGTTTTCATCAATAGGTGAATGGTCATTTTCCCATTTTTTATTTCTGATGTTGATTCTTCCGTTGCTGGTAAATAACATTCCGTTTCGTCCGTTTCGCGACGGCATTACACAGTCAAACATATCAACACCGCGGTCTATCGACTCTAAAATATTTTCCGGTGTTCCCACTCCCATTAAATAACGGGGCCTGTCAGCAGGCAAATCGGCAGTAACCACTTCTGTTATTTCATACATTACATCCTCCGTTTCACCCACTGCGAGTCCGCCAATTGCATATCCATCTGCATTGGTATTTTTTACATATGAAACGGCTGATTTTCTTAAATCAGTATAAGTACATCCCTGCACAATGGGAAAAAGACTTTGTTCAAATCCGTATTTTGGCTGGGAATTATTAAATTGGGTAAAACATCTGTCAAGCCAACGATGGGTTAGTTCCATTGACTTTTTTGCATAATTGTAATCTGCATCTCCGGGAGTACATTCATCAAATGCCATAATAATATCAGCACCAATTGTACGCTGAATATCTATTACAATTTCCGGGGTAAACTGGTGGTATGATCCATCAATATGGGACTGGAATTTTGCTCCCTGCTCACTTAGTTTTCTGATATCCCCCAAAGAAAACACCTGAAATCCTCCGCTATCAGTTAGTAAGGGTTTATCCCACCTGTTAAATTTATGCAATCCACCGGCTTTTTCAATAACACCCATTCCGGGACGCAAATACAGATGATATGTATTTCCCAGAATTATCTGTGCTTTTACATCTTCCTTTAAATCGCGTGTATGAACACCTTTAACAGTACCGGCTGTGCCAACAGGCATAAAAATAGGTGTTTCAATATCTCCATGCGCTGTGCTTAAAACACCTGCTCTTGCTCTGGAATTTTCTGCAACCGTAACTAGTTCGAAATTCATTAACTGTTTTCTTTAAAGTTGGCAAATATAACTATTAAACTTGAATTCGACATTGCACAAACCCCCTTCAGCCTGTTAATAAAAACTAATTGATACGTGTATAAAATTCATAAAAATAAAGTTGATTTTGATTTTAATGTTTCCAATTTTGAACCGACAGAAATTCGCAATCACAATTTAATATTTCATGATTCAAAATATTCACCAAATACTCATTGAATTGCAAGGCATTAGTCTCTGGATGGCAATTTCATTTGCAATTTTGTATTTACTGCGTTTGGTGTATTTATTTCTGTTTACCGGAAGAATACTTTTTCGAAAGAAAAAAGAAAATGAAACAACTACTCCTGTTTCGTTATTTTATACTGTACGTAATGAAGGAGAAAGATTAAAAGAAAACCTGGTGCCTGTATTATCTTTAAATGGTAGTGAATTTGAAGTAATTGTGGTGAATAACTGTTCCCAGGACAATTCCTTTGAAGTATTGGGAATGTTAAAAGGCAGAAGTGACCGATTAAAAATATCAACTTTGTACCAGGAAATTCGCTTTTCAACAAAAATGGCACAAAATCTGGCTTTAAAAGCTGCTAAATATGATTGGGTTCTTCCTGTTCCAATAAGCTATAAAGAAGCAAAACAAGACTGGCTTTCAGGAATTACAAATGCAATTAACGACAAAAATTCTGTGGTAATAAATTATTGTACCATGAATTACAAGAATAGCTTTGTAAATTTTTTGTGTCGAATCGAAAACTTTTTATCGTTTTCAAAAAGTGTTGGATATATACAAAATAATCTACCCTTTGTTTATTTTGAAGAAAACGTTGCATTTAGAAAGAAAAAATATTTTGAACTGGGTGGCCATGCATTCAAAATAAATGAGCCATATGCTGATCTGGAACTAGTTATTAATCAATTTATCACAAAAAAAGAAACTACAGTTTTGTTTCATCCTGAAACTTCAATAAAAAAAACTGATGAGTTGATTTGGAATGATTACCTGGATATTTTGAAAAAAAACCTGAGAATTGAAAAACATTTAAGCTCAAAATTGAGAATTTTTCTGACAGTTGACGATTTAACAAAATTACTTTTCCCTGTATTAACCACCGTTATATATATTTTCTTATTCGACCTTTGGCCACTGATTACCAGCTTACTTTTTGTGATGTTCGTATCTCGTTTGTTTATCATAAAAATCGCTCTGAATCGTTTGAATGAACGTAAAATATTCATATCTTCGTTAGTATACGATTTGATAATTCCTTATTTCAAATTGTTTTATCGCTGGTTTTTTAATAATCGAAGGCACAAAATGAGATGGAAAATGAAGGTTTAAAACTATCGGAAAAAGCGCTTCAGGATTACGGACTGGTTCAGAAAGCGTTAAAAGGTGATGAAAAAGCCTTTGCCCGATTGTTAAGCCGTTACAAAGACACCATTTATTTTATGCTTCTCAAGATGCTCAACAATCGGAGCGATGCTGAAGACCTTACTCTGGAGGCGTTTGGCAAAGCTTTCAAAAACCTGCATCAGTATTCTCCAACTTATGCATTTAGTACCTGGCTGTTTAAAATCGCATCTAACAATTGTATCGATTTTCTCAGAAAGAAAAAGGGGATTACTGTTTCTTTAGAGAACGAAAACGAACAAATTGAAAACAGCGAAGCAACACGTATAAAGTCAAAAGATTTAAATCCGGAGGAAAAACTTATAAGAAAACAAAAAGCAATTCTACTCCACAAAGTAGTTCGTCGGTTAAAACCTCATTATCAAACATTGGTCGAATTACGATATTTTAATGAATTATCGTATGAAGAAATTGCCAAAGAATTACATTTGCCACTGGGTACTGTTAAGGCTCAATTGTTCAGAGCAAGGCAAATGTTATTTAAGTTGATTGAGAGTACCGAAATGAATGAACACCACTAATGTTTCAAAATGGAGATTTTAGAAAAATACTTCCCGAATCTTGACCTAAATAAGAAAAAACAATTTGAAAAGCTGCAGCCGCTATATGCCGATTGGAATTCAAAAATCAATGTAATTTCCCGAAAAGATTTTAGTGAGTTTTATGAACGTCATGTTTTGCATTCGCTGTCCATTGCCAAATTTGTCGACTTTAATAAGGGAACCACGGTATTGGATGTTGGTACCGGTGGTGGTTTCCCGGGAATTCCCCTGGCAATTTACTTTCCCGAAGTACATTTCCATTTGGTTGATTCAATTGGGAAAAAAATAAAAGTGGTTAATGCTGTGAAAGAATCGCTTGGATTAAAAAATGTAGTTGCAGAACAAATCAGAGCAGAGCAAATCAAACAAAAATACGACTTTGTAGTAAGCCGGGCAGTTACTCAACTTCCGGCATTTGTTGCATGGATAAGAAAAAATATTTCAAAAAAACCAATCAACTCCATTTCAAACGGGATTATCTATTTAAAAGGAGGAGATTTAACTGAGGAAATAAAACCTTTTAAAAAGGACATTTTTATTCAGGACCTTTCGGAATATTTTGAAGAAGAATTTTTCGAAACCAAAAAAGTATTACACCTCCCCATTTAATCATCTAAAATTTTGCAAAAAAATACCCGGCATAAACCGGGTAAGCTATATTTATTCTAAATCCTGTTGAGCATCGCTTATTCAATCAATCACCTATTCACCAATTTACTCATTCACTCATTCACTCAACTACTCATTTACTCATATATCAATTCAAAGGCCTACAAATACTCATCTCCAAAAGATACTCCCATTTTTCTGGCTTTCTGAATCAAACCCAGATCGGGTTCAACCAGGCGTAATTTTCCACCTACCTCCTCGAGTGGAACAGTAGTAAGCTCATTTGCTTTTATGGCTACCATACTTCCAAAACATCCTTCAGCAATACACTGGGCTGCATAAGCTCCATAACGTGTAGCCAGAATCCTGTCCATAGGCGTAGGACTACCACCCCGCTGAATGTAACCTAATACAGTTTCGCGGGTTTCAATTCCGGTATACGTTTCAATTGATTTTGCAATGTGTGTTGCGGGACTTTGGTTTTTAGGATGATCAATTCCTTCAGCAACTACCACAATCGAATATGGTTTTTTGTTTTCGTATCGTTTTTCAATTTTTTTACAAACTGACCGAATGTTGTATTCCAGTTCCGGCAAAAGAATTATGTCGCCACCTCCTGCCAATCCCGAATAAAGTGCCAGCCAACCCGCGTGATGCCCCATGATTTCAATGATCATAACTCTTTGATGTGAGTTAGCAGTTGAGTGCAGCCGGTCGATAGCATCGGTGGCAATCTGCACTGCCGAGTCAAAACCAAAAGTAACATCAGTTCCCCATACATCGTTATCAATCGTTTTGGGGATTCCAATGATATTTAATCCTTCCTGAGACAAACGATTTGCCGTTTTCATTGTGCCGTTTCCTCCTATACAAACTACACAATCCAGCTCCATGTTTTTATAGGTTTCAATTATTTTTTCCGGCTTATCATTGCTGTCATGTTTATCAGCAATTTTATAAGGTTTTTCTCTTGATGTACCTAGAATTGTACCTCCTACAGTCAGCAATCCCGAAAGCTGTGATTCCTTTAATTCGATATAATCCTTATTAATTAATCCGGAATATCCGGCATTAAATCCAAATACCTGCATTCCATATTCCACAATAGCAGTTTTTCCTACACCTCTTATTGCAGCATTTAATCCGGGACAGTCACCTCCTGCGGTTAAAATCCCTATCTTTTTTGGTTTTCCAAAATCAGCCATATCAATTTCTTAAAACGATTATTGCTTAGTTACCAAGAACGAATTTACAAAAGAATAAGTTAAAAAGTATTATTCGTGAAAATCATTCTAAACACTTATCTAAAAATTAAGGAATAGGAAATCCCAACACTCTCATAAATTCTACAATAATTTTATACTTTTGCCAGCCAAAAATTTTGACAGAATAAACCAACTAAATGTATTAAACATGAAAAAACTATTGGCAATCTTAATGGCAAGTGCATTTGTTTTAACCATTTCAACATCAAATGCAAAAAAGGGAAAACATAACCAGTTAACAAAAAAGGAGAAAAAAGAAGGCTGGGTTCTATTATTTGATGGTGAAACCAGTGAAGGTTGGAAAGGAAATAACAGGCCTGATTTCCCCGGGGGATGGATAATTGAGGACGGAACACTGCATTGCAAAGGTTCCGGTGCCGGAGAAGCAGGTGCCAAAGATGGAGGTGATATCGTTACTACAAAAGAGTATTCAGATTTCAGATTAAAACTGGAATGGAAAATTTCTGAAGGCGGAAATTCAGGTATATTCTATTTGGGAAAAGAAGTTGAAGGCTGGCCTATTTATAAAACTGCTCCTGAAATGCAGGTTTTGGACAATGAAAAACACCCCGATGCCAGAGCCGGAAAGGATGGAAACCGAAAAGCAGGATCATTATATGACCTGATTCCCGCAGTTCCTCAAAATGCTAAACCTGCCGGACAATGGAACGAAGTAGAAATAGAAGTCTATAAAGGAAGTGTATGGCACAGGCAAAATGGCAAAACAGTTGTTGAATATCACCTGTGGACAGACGACTGGAAAGAATTGGTTGCAGGTTCTAAATTCCCCGGCCTTAATCCTGAATGGGCAAATGTTGCCAAATCAGGGCTTATTGGATTGCAGGATCACGGAGATGACGTTTGGTTCCGTAATATTAAAATTCTGGAACATTAAACGTTTAAAATATTTATTATCAAGGGCCTTGGAAATTGAAATTTTCAGGGCTTTTTTATTCGATTTAATTTCATCTGTTTTTTACAGCGAAACTTTTCTTTTGCACCTCCGTAAGCAAGCAAGTAATTCCAAATACATTATTACTTGTAAAAACTTAATTATTCAATCATATCATAACTAAAACCATAAAAATTATGAACTGTTTTATTGAATTGTGGAATCCAACCGAGGCATGGAAAAGTTTATCTAAGGAAGAAAGACAGGAATATCTGGGACAAATCGGTCCTCATCTTCAAGGATTAATGGAACAAGGTGTTGAAATAATTAGTTGGGGCAAAAATAATAAAGACACCTCCCATCGTGCCGGATTTGATTATTTCGCTGTATGGAAGTTTCCTTCTAATGAGATGGCCAAAGAATTTGAAAATGTAGTTGAGTCAGCAGGTTGGTACAATTATTTCGAACAGGTGAATCTGTCAGGAGAATCCACTACTCCGGATGTAATAATTGGTGAATTGATAGCCATTTAAATACATCAGGAAAATAAAAAACCGAACCCTAAAAGAGCCCGGTTTAAATATATTAATCAGTAAATTTGATTCTACAAAGTAGAACCGGCAGGCCTGGTTTTAATAATTTGGGCTTCCTCCATAATTACGTCGTAAGAATAACCATAACCAAAATCTTTGTTTAAGGTAATTTTTCCTTTTACTGTAATTTCATCATTTACTTCGGCAACATCCAAACTGGTTATAGTTAAATCAAATACACCATTTCCACTGGTTCCATCCTGAATATGAATCCAGTTTTTCCCCATAATCTCCTTGTTGACTTTTACCACAATTCCTCTTAATTCAATTTCTTTTCCTGAGTATTTGTCTTTATCACTGAAAATTTGTCCAACCGTAATCTCGTCAGCTCCTTTTTCTAATGAGATGGTACTATTTTGTTCACTTTCCACTTTTCCCTGGTGCGACTGGTCCACGGGAGTATTACCCATAGCACCCATTCCATGCATTCCTCCCATGGCTCCGGCTCCCGAAATCGGAGTGGTACTTATGGTACTTACAAAATATATTTCTTCAAAAGTCCGGTCAATCTCTTTGCTGTGGAAATTTGTCATTTGCAATCCCTCATCGTAATAATAAACATCACCTGCGTTAATTTCCTGATGGGAAATTGCCATCCACTTTTCTCCTACGCCTTCCCTTACTTTCAGATAAGTGTACGTTTTCCCTTGTAATACTTCAACTACTTCAAAGGAATTTGCATCAGTTTCCGCCTGAGTTTGAGTCATCTGCCCACTTTTATTTCGTACACAGGAAGCGAACACAACAACCATCATCAACATCACAAAATATCTCATATCTCAAAATTTTCTTTATAGTTTGTTACTCAAAAAACTCCCCAAATATAAAACTTAATTGAAACATTTTACAGTAATACTGTGTTTCGGATAAAATTTCGTGATAAGCCAATTTTTAAATCTCTCAAATCCCATCTTTAACAACAAAAAAATTCAGATACCCGATATCGATTCAAATTTTGACTGGAATTAACTAATCATAGAATAAGCTTCAGCACTTTTATTTCTGTCAATTAATAAAATAACAGAATTAGCTTGTTAGTATATTTTGAGAAAACTGCTCAAAAGCGTATTTTCAAATCCAAATTCACATTATTTAAAATCTAACATGAACCGACTAATTTCAATTCTCTCTTTTATAATTTTTACATTATCTGCTTATGCAGAAAATCACTCAGAGAAGATAAATCCCATTCTTGAATCTGTACCGGCTAAAAACGTAAAGCTGTTGGGATACCCGGGAAATAAAATCGACATGTGCTTTTTAACAAGAGTGAAGTCACAGGATGTTGATCACCTGATTGAACCATTTCATAAAAAGAATGAAACCTGGGCATGGCAAAGTGAGTTTTGGGGAAAATGGATGCTTTCTGCCGTCGCAGCCTGGAAATATAATCAGGATGACGAATTAATGGCAATAATGAAATATGCAGTTGATGAGCTGTTAAAAACACAACTGGATAACGGATATATCGGGAATTATGGACCTTCCCATCAACTCACTGCATGGGATATCTGGGGAAGAAAATACAGCATGCTTGGACTAATTCGCTATTACGAGATTTCAAATGATCAAAATGCATTAAAAGCCGCAACACGTGTTGCTGATCATTTGATGACACAAATTGGTCCGGAGAAAAAGGATATAACTTATACAGGTAATTATCACGGAATGGCAAGTAGTTCGGTGCTCGAACCTATAGTATACTTGTATAACCATACCAGGGAAGAGCGCTACTTGAGCTTCGCTGAATATATAGTTAACCAGTGGGAGACTGAAGATGGCCCAAAATTAATTAGCAAAGCACTTGAAGGAATTTGGGTAAACGAACGTTTTCCTCACCCTCAAAAATGGTGGAGTTGGGAAAATGGACAAAAGGCTTACGAAATGATGTCGTGTTACGAGGGACTTTTACAACTTTATTTGGTTACCGGAAATCAAACATATTACAAAGCACTTGTTGATGTTGTGGAGAACATTATTGATACGGAAATAAATATTGCAGGTTCAGGGTCAGCTTTTGAATGTTGGTATCATGGTGTAGAAAACCAGACACGTCCTACTTATCACACTATGGAAACCTGCGTAACCATAACCTGGATGAAACTTTGCCAGGCACTTCTTAAGCTAACTGGTGATTCGAAATATGCCGACCAGATTGAACTTACATTTTACAATGCCCTGATGGCGTCAATGAAATATGACGCAACTGAAATTGCAAAATACAGTCCGCTGGAAGGAGTCAGACATGCCGGAGAAGAGCAATGTGGAATGCATATTAATTGTTGTAATGCAAATGGCCCCAGGGGTTTTACCTTAATGCCTGAATATGCTTACATGCAAAATCAAAACGGAATAATTTTAAATTTTTACTGTGAATCAGAAGCCAGTATTGAATTAGACAATGGGAATAAAGTTTCTGTTTCTCAAAAAACAATGTATCCAAAAAGTGACAAAATCGAGATCAATATAAATCCTGAAAAAGGTGAAGAATTCGAATTAAAACTTCGGATTCCGGAATGGAGTATGAATACCGGCCTTCAGGTAAATGGAATAGAATTCTCAGACATTCAGGCCGGAGCTTATTATACAATTAAAAGAAAATGGGAAAAAGGAGATAAAATTGAGTTGAACCTGAATATGAGTGGCCGATTAATCAAACAAGATGACTATCAGGCAATAATGTACGGTCCGATTGTCCTCTCACGAGACAGTCGCTTTAAGGATGGTTACGTTGACGAAACTTCTATTATTCAGAATAATAACGGTAAAGTTGAACTTATTCCGGCGGAAAATACTCCGGAAAATATTTGGATGGCTTTTACTGCTCCCCTTGTTTTAGGAACTGATTTGGAAGGAGAAATGAAAAAGCCACGTCAAATTCATTTTTGTGATTTTAGCTCAGCCGGAAATACCTGGGATCCAAATTCAAGATACCGGGTTTGGTTGAAGGAAACGCTTAATGTAATGAAAGCTAATTACAGAAACTATCAGGAATAGGGCTCCTTTTTTGAAAAGATATCAGCTTTCTTAATCCCTCCAAAGCTCCTGAAAAGTGATAGGCTTAAAGTCCCCTTTAGGGGATTTAGGGGTAATCAACTAATCGATTAAAAATAATTTGAAGTTTGTTAGACGAGCTTTTGGGATTATCCATTTTTCTCTATTTTTATGCTTAAATCATCTAAACCAATAATCTGATGAAGCATTATTCAATCATTTTCCTATTACCGGTTTTTTTGTTTTTGTATTCCTGTAATAGTAATTTACAAAAAGGGACTTCTAAAAAACCTAATATAATTTTAATAAGTACCGACGATCTGGGCTGGTCGGATATTGGCTGTTATGGCAGCGAGGGTCAAACCCCAAACCTGGATAAACTTGGAGAAGGTGGAATGCGATTTACTGCTTTTCATAATACATCAAAATGTTTTCCATCGCGTGCTTGTTTGTTAACCGGAGTTTACGCGCAACAATCTAATTATCACAAAGGTTTCAACACCCCACTTACCAATGCAGTTACTTTAGGTGAAGTTTTAAGAACTGCAGGATACATAACATTGTGGTCAGGAAAACATCACGGTTTGGAAAATCCCATTACCCGGGGATTTGATCGTTACTATGGATTAAAAGAAGGAGCATGTAATCATTTTAATCCCGGGATTCAACGACCCGGAGAAGGTGTTCCAGCAAGAAAAGGTAGAAATGGAATAAAAAACAAAAGGGCATGGTGTATCGATAGTGTAATGTACACTCCTTATACCCCGAAAGAGAAAGATTTTTATACGACGGATTATTTTACAAATTATGCTTTGGATTGGTTGGAAGAATATAAAAATGAAGAAAATCCATTCTTCCTGTATCTTGCCTATACCGCACCGCACGATCCCTTAATGGCCTGGCCTGAAGATATTGCCAAATACAACGGCAAATATGATGAAGGCTATGAAATCATCAGAAAAGCGAGGTATAAAAAACAGCTTGAAATGGGCCTGATTGACGAGAAATATAAACTGTCGAATGCCACCTACACAAACTGGAATGATTTGGATGACTCCATCAGAATAGCTGAAACCAAAAAAATGGAAGTTTATGCAGCAATGATTGACCGGCTGGATCAAAACATTGGGCGTGTTTTATCAAAGTTAAAAGAATTGGAAAAGGACGAAAACACCTTAATTATTTTTGTTTCTGATAATGGAGCTTCGGCAGAAATGGTAAGACTTGGTGACGATTACGGAGAAATTGGTACAATGACACTTTGGTCCTCCCTGGGAAAAAACTGGGCAAATGTTGGCAATACACCTTTCCGCTATTATAAAAATTTTAGTTACGAAGGAGGAATTAATACGCCCTTAATTGCATACTGGCCGGGAAAAATTCAGGCAAATACCTTTTCTGAATTCCCGGGACATTTTATTGATCTTATGGCAACTTTTGTGGATATCACCAATGCAGATTATCCTGAAGTTTTTAATAACAAAGAAATTACCCCAATGCAGGGACAAAGTTTACTGCCCGTTTTTATGGGTGAAAATCCAGTTCGTAAAAAGCCTATTTTCTGGGAATGGCAGGATGGAAGTGCTGTTTATTATGAATCCTATAAATTAGTAAAAGAAGGTTTCGATAAACCATGGGATTTATATAATATTGGTTTAGACCCAACTGAAACAAATAACCTTGCTAAGCAGAATCCTGAAAAGGTAAAAGAACTGGAAAAACTGTTTTCCGATTGGGAAGCTTCATTACCGGAATTCTGATCACACCAAATAACTTTTAAATATGAAAATATTTGTAGCTGCTTTTATAATTCTTTCTGTTCTTTTTTCATGTCAGAAAAAAAGCGAAACAGAAGGACCCTATTTTGGTAATGGTTTTCATAATGGTTGGGCAGATCAACATTCTGTTGTTATCTGGACGCGTTTAACCCAAAACCCTGAAGGAAATTCAGCGGGTGAAAAGTTTTTAATCCCTACATCCAAAGAACACCGGCAACTTGCAAAAGAACCTGATTTGGAAAAAATATATGACCTGCAAATTCCTCAGGGATTAACACTTGATAAAATGATTGGTGCCTGCCCCGGGGCTTCAGGTGAGGTTCAACTCAGCTATTTCCCTTTAGGAAAACCTGAAAATAAAATTCAAACTGAATGGATAGCTGTCGATAAAAACAAAAATTTTACTACAAAATGGAAGCTTGAAAACCTTCAACCCGGAACCTTATATGTGGTTGAAATAGAAGCCCGCAAAAATGCTGACTCCAAAATTTCTGATAAAATTGAAGGTGCATTTCGAACACCACCGGCTCCGGATAAAGAAAGTGAAACTGAATTTTGTATTGTTACCTGTCATGATTACTGGCGCAAAGACACGACTGATGGCCACAAAATTTATGATGTAATGATGAAAATGTTCCCTGATTTTTACGTCCACACCGGTGATATTGAATATTACGACAAACCTGAACCTTATGCACTAACTGAAGAGATTATGTTTTTTAAATGGGACAGACTATTTGCTCTCCCCTTGCAGAGAAATTTCTGGGCTAACACCACTTCCTATTTTATGAAAGATGACCATGATGTTTTGGATGACGATGCATTTCCCGGAAGAACGTACGGGACTGTTTCGTGGGACCGGGGACTTGAAATTTTTGATGATATACAAAATCCTTCAAAAGATACCACCTACAAAACCATTCGCTGGGGCAAAGACCTTCAGATTTGGTTAACCGAAGGACGCAGATTCAGAAGCAA
The DNA here is from genome assembly GCA_913063265.1 of uncultured Prolixibacteraceae bacterium. Lineage (GTDB taxonomy): Bacteria > Bacteroidota > Bacteroidia > Bacteroidales > Prolixibacteraceae > Draconibacterium. The sequence goes on from CAJXZG010000002.1 coordinate 88,733, forward strand.
AAACACAGATCCCGACGGACCAAAAAAAACCATTTTTGGAAAGGCACAAAAAGAATGGCTGTTTAAAACTATCAAAGAATCGGATGCTGCATTTAAAGTGATAATTAATGCCAACCCGATAATTGGTCCGGACAGAACCAATAAAAAGGATAACTATTCAAATTTAAACTTCAAATATGAAGGAGACGAAATCAGGGAGTTTTTAAATCAGTTTGATAATGTTTTTCTCTGTAATGGGGACCGTCACTGGCAATATGTATCACATCCGGAAGGAACCAAACTCTGGGAATTTGGTTGTGGTGCCGGTGCCGATAGCCATGCAGGTGGTTGGTCGCAGGAAGATGTCCGGCCAGAACATCGTTTTTTAAGGGTGAAGGGTGGATTTTTACGAGGCGAAGTTTCGCGAAAAAACGGTTCTGCAATACTAACCTTTCAGCATATTGATGTAGATGGCAATGTGGTGCATGAAGAAGTATTTGAAAGATAAGTTATTTTATTAATCCATAAATCACTAACGCCATCCTTTAGAACGGTGACTGATAATGAAAAGCTGTACCGTGGAATTTTAAATATTTGGTAAATTATTAAAATACAAAATATTACAAATTCCTGCTAAATAGTTACATTTGCCTTTCACCGCTCTAGGGACGGTGTTATGCATATTTCAAATCCAAAACAATAATAAAACAAAGGGTAAAAATGAAATTTATTCTAATTATTCTCTTAGCCGGTATTTTTTCGATTTCAACTTTTTCTCAAACCATCGATAAAAATGCCACAAAAGAAACGGTTGCACTTTTTAATAATCTGAAAGAGTTATCTAAAAACCATACCCTGTTTGCGCATCAACATGCAACGGAATACGGACATGGCTGGTATGGAGATGAAAACCGTTCGGATGTTAAATCAGTTTGTGGCTCACACCCGGCGATGATCGGTATTGATTTTGGAGGATTTTCAGGCAGGTCGGAAGAAGCAATTGAGAGAGAAAAGAGAAAGCTTAAAAAAAATGTAGTTGACACCTACAATCGTGGCGGTGTTACCACTGCTGCCTGGCATTTTAGCAATCCTGTTTCTGCAGGAGGATTTTATTGGAAAAATGACGTTTCTAAACCAGCAGTTAAATATATTATTCCCGGAGGAGAGGCTCATGAGGAATACAAAAAAATACTTGACGGAATTGGCGAGTGGGCGAAATCCTTAAAAGGTAAAGATGGCAATCTTTCGCCGGTAATTTTCAGGCCATTTCATGAATTTGACGGGGGTTGGTTTTGGTGGGGAGCTCCGCATTGCACAAAAGAAGAGTTTGTAACACTATGGAAATTTACGGTATCCTATCTGCGCGATTCATTGGAAGTTCACAACTTTCTATATGCCTTTTCTCCCGATAATAAATTCAATTCGGAAAAAGAATACCTGGAAAGATATCCTGGAGACGAGTGGGTAGATATGGTTGGAATGGACAACTACGGAGATATGGGCCGTGATCGTTATGATTTAAAAACAGCATCAAGAAAGCTTAAAATTGTTTCTGATTATGCGATAAAAAAAGGAAAACTGGCGGCTTTTACTGAAACAGGACTGGAATCAATCCCGGACACCACCTGGTGGACCGAAACGTTGCTTAAAGTCATGAAAAAAGACAACATGCAACTTAGCTATGTTTTGGTTTGGCGAAACGACACACGTAGTCCTACACATTATTATGCACCATTCCCCGGCCAGGTAAGTGTTCCTAACTTTCTGGAGTTTTATAATGATCCTTATACTTTATTTGAAAAAGATTTGGATTCAATTTACAGGTAAGCGACTTTTAAACGAATGAGAATTGAACACTATTGAAACTTTTGTATTTTATACTTCATTCGAATATTTTTCTGGCTGCGGCAGCGCTTATTCTAACCATTTCAGCACAAATTCAGCTGGGATTAAAACCTTACTGGAATAATTATCTGTGCCTGATATTTTTTGCTACCCTTTTTGAATACAATCTTCACCGAATCAATAAAATGCGTTTTGCCGGGAGGGCTAAAAATACAGAAAAATACAAGTGGCATGTAAAAAACAAAAAATTGGTTTTTCTTTTGCTTTATGCTTCCTTAACCGGTTTTATCGCCACTGCTTTTACAAACGAATTAAAGTTTCTGCTTGCCCTGCTCCCTTTTGGACTTTTAAGCTTCTTTTATTCGAGCCCGGATTTTAAACAAAAGAAATCTTCCTTCTTTTTTCGCAAAGTCCCTTTTCTTAAAATTTTTATACTGGCTTTTGTCTGGTCGGCATCCACCATTGTTTTGCCGGTTATAAATAACAATATCAGGATTTTAAACAGGGAAGTTTTATGGCTTTTTACAGAAAGATTCTTTTTTATTTTTGCCATAATAATCCCATTCGATATTAGGGATATGGAAGAAGACAGGGCTTTGGGATTAAAAACCTTCCCTTTACTAATGGAACCCAAAAATGCTTTAAAAATATCGTACCTGTTACTTGCTTTTAGTATATTGATTTTATTCTTTCATTACGATATTCCAAACCAATTATATATTGTAATGGCCTTATTGATTTCAACCATTGTCACAATCATTTTACTGAGTTCAGCATATTTAAAATCCAGGGAAACATTGTACTATCACCTGATTGATGGGACCTTAATTTTACAGGGCAGTTTGGTATTGGTTTTTTATATTTTGAATTAAACTCAATGTTGATTTCCAATAATATACCTGATTTATTTCTTCCAGAATATCTAATTTTTTATCGCAGGAAACCAACGTACAAAGGATAATTCCCATTAAAATAAAGCTGTAATCCAACTCATTTTGCTCCAATATGGCCTTTAGTTAATTCTGATTTAGCGTGCCAAATTAATCTAAAATCGGAATGAACTGGTAGTAAGCTTCAATTATTTTTGAGCAAATGATTTAATTAAAATGATGGAAAAAGAATACCCCGGTTTATTTTTCAGCCAGTTCAAAAACTTCCTCGGCTTCCCATATAATTTTTGATTCGTCGGGTTTTAAAACCCCATTAATCATCGCTTTGGCAACTGTGACATCTTCTATTGGCCGGTATTTTTTCATCATAAATATGGTAAGAAAGTTCAATACAGGAACGGTTATCAACTCTCCCAATCTTTTGTTTTCTCTGTCGCCTGTTAATGACGCCGGTCTGATAATTACCAGGTTTTTAAAATCCATTTCCTGAACTTCTTTGTCGAGTTTGCCTTTAATGTGCAAATAAAAAACTTTTGATTTAGCATCGGCCCCGACTGAACTTACCACCACATAATTTTCGATTCCGTTTTCTTTGGCCTTTTTTGCAAAATTCCTGTTAATTACTACATCAATATCGTACTGCTTTTCTTTGCTTCCGGCCTGTTTAAGCGTAGTACCCAGGGCCGAAAACAATACATCTCCCTTCAAATCTTTCTGCCACGTTTCGGGCCGGGTAAAATCCACAATTTTCTGTTCCAGTTTTTTGTGTGATATTCCGGTATCTCTTCGCACAAATATCCTGACTTTCTCAAATTGATTGTCGGTCAAAAGAATTTTTACAAGCTGTTTTCCAACCAAACCTGTAGCACCAATTACATTTGCTATCTTTTTCATGTTAATTTTATTTTCTGAAAGGTAGTAATTAGTATTTTTACAAGCCGAGAATTAGACCAATTAACTTAAACTACTAAACAATTATGAAATATCTATTCAACTTTCTGTTGTTCATCATTACTACAGGTGCTACAGCGCAGGGGATAAAATGGGAAGGAAAACCGGTTGATTTTTCTCGAGGAAAACTGGAAGTATCGGAAAATAAACGATACCTGGTTTTTGAAGACGGCACCCCTTTCTTTTATTTGGGCGATACTGCCTGGGAACTGTTTCACCGGCTTTCAAAAGAAGAAACTTTAAAATATTTAAAAAACAGACAGGAGAAAGGTTTCACTGTGATTCAGGCTGTTATTCTGGCAGAACTTGACGGCTTAAATACGCCAAATGCCGAAGGAAATACCCCATTGACAAATAATGATCCCGGTAAAATTAATGAAGCTTATTTCGATCATGTGGATTGGGTGATTAAAAAAGCCGAAGAAATGGGAATGTTTATTGGCCTGCTTCCAACCTGGGGAGACAAATGGAATTTAAAATGGGGAGTTGGCCCGGTAATTTTTAATCCGGCCAGTGCCCGTGTTTTTGGAGAATTATTAGGAAAAAGATATAAAAACAGTAAAAATATAATTTGGATTTTAGGGGGTGACAGACACATTGAAAGTGAAGAACATCTTCAAATCAATAAGGCAATGGCTGAAGGAATAAAAGCTACCGATGATGATAATCACCTCATGACTTTTCACCCCCAGGGGGGACATGGTTCTGCCGAATATTTTCATAATGAAGAGTGGTTAGACTTTAATATGCGTCAAAACAGCCATAATCCAGAATACACTGGATTTTATGAAAATACCAATAAAGATTATAATCGCTCTCCGTTGAAACCGGTTATAGATGGTGAACCTATTTATGAAGATCATCCTATAGGATTTCAACCTAAAAAAAGAGGGCATTCAATAGCAGCCGATGTGCGCCGTCCGCTTTACTGGAATTTATTTGGAGGTGCTTTTGGAAATACATACGGGCACCATTCCATATGGCAAATGTGGCAACCCGGTCGTGAAGGGATCAACTTCCCTTTGATGCCATGGTACGAAGCACTGGACCAACCGGGTGCATGGCAAATGCAATTTGGAAGAAGGTTAATAGAATCGAGACCTTACTTAAGTCGTATTCCCGACAATTCAATAATTATCCCTGAAAAAGTGGAAACATCAGTTCCGGGAGCCGGATTATATCGTTTTGCTGCCACCCGGGATATGGAAGGAACATATGCCATGATTTATGCTCCTGTTGGCAGAAAGTTTAAAGTTCGTATGGAAGTAATAAAAGGAAATAATATGGTGGCTTGGTGGTTTAATCCGCGAAATGGTGAAGCCACAAAAATCGGGACTTTCAAAAACACCGGCAGTCAGGAATTTACTCCACCAAATCCGGGTGAGAACCTGGATTGGATCCTTGTATTGGATGATGCAAGCAAAAATTATAATCAACCCGGAAAATAAATTCATATGAAGAAAATTATAGTGTTCCTTTTTGTTTTTGTATTATTTATTGGTTGCAGACAAAATAAAATCATTCATCCGCTTACAGTTACTAAAAAAGGACATTACCTGTTAAAACACGACCAACCATTTTTTTGGATGGGAGATACTGCCTGGGAATTATTTCACCGGCTAAACAGGGAGGAAGCAGAGAAATATATTCTGACAAGAAAAAATCAGGGATTCAACGTATTTCAGGCTGTAGTTTTACCCGAGTTGGATGCATTCTCACTTCCTAATGCCTACGGCGATTTTCCGCTGATTGACGGAAATATTTCCCAACCCACCATAACAGAAGGAAAAGATCCTAACAATGCTGAACAATACGACTACTTTGATCATGTGGAATGGATAATACAAAAAGCTTTTGCCAAAAGAATGATGGCCGGAGTATTACCCTGCTGGGGTGAATATGTAACTCCACGAAAACGAGAAAGAACTATTTCAACTCTTGAACAGGGATATGAATATGGATGGTTTTTGGGAGATCGTTTGAAACATCTGAATGATAATATAATATGGATTTTGGGTGGAGACCGATTGCCCGATGAAGCTGAAAACGGAATTGAAATCTGGAGAGCAATGGCCGAAGGAATAACAGATGCGGTAAACGGTGAAAAAGAGTTTAACCAAAAAGCGAATTACAAGGCTACTTTTATGACCTATCATTGTTATACAACTTCAGCAAAATGGTTTCATGAAGATGACTGGATTGACATGCATACCTGGGGTTCGTACCATGAAAAACGTAATAACGAACGAGCTTTTACCACCGCCTCAAACGACTGGAACCTGGATAATCCAAAACCTACATTAAACAGTGAACCGACCTATGAAAATCTACCAATTAATTACGACTGGGCTGAAGCTAAAAACGGATATTTTGATGAATTTGATGTCCGGCAGCAAGCTTACTGGTCGGTTTTCTCGGGAACTTGTGGTCATACTTACGGGGCACACCCGGTGTGGCAAATGAGTAAAAAAGACCTGGTTCATGAAGCTTTGGCTCCCACAACAAAGGATACCTGGGAGCAAGGTCTTAATTATCCCGGAGGAAATCAAATGAAATTTTTAATAAAGTTAATGCTTTCACGTCCGTTTACTGAAGGAATTCCGGCTCAGGATATTCTGGTGGAAAACGTTTATGATCCGGTTGGGCAGTTAGTCGCAACACAAGGAGAAAATTATGCAATGATTTATATTCCAACAGGAAAAGAAGTACGTATCGATCTGGAAAAGCTAAATGGCATTCAATCAGTAGCCTGGTGGTACCATCCGGGAACCGGCGAGTCTGTTCATATAGGTGAATTTGAAAATATAGGAATTAAAAAATTTGATGCACCCGGTGATACCCAGCGTGGAAACGATTGGGTACTGGTAATTGATAACAAAGATTCCAGGTTTCCAAAACCGGGGAAAGTGCTGAGGTAATAGAAAATTTATAAATGGATAATAATAATTTAAAATCAGAATATTAATGAAGCAATCATTTGTTTTAATCATCATGGTAATAGCCATTTTTTCCTGTCATACTCCTCAATCAAAACAAGAACATGTCAGTAAAATAAAAATTTTAATCGATACCGATGCCAATAACGAACTTGACGACCAGCATGCTTTGGCATATGCATTTTTAAACGAAGATGTTTTTAATGTTGTGGGTATTACTGTTAACAACACCCGAAACGGAGATGGGATTCAAGGCCAGTATGATGAAGCAGAAAGAATCATTAAACTCTTTAATAAGGTAGATGAAGTTCCGCTGTTAAAAGGGGCTGAGAAAAGCTATGTTGAAATTGCTCCAACTATTATGCAAGCTGATTTTGACGGACATGAAGCAGTTGATTTTATCATCAGCGAAGCCCTGAAAGTTAAAGGTGAAAAACTGGTTTTAGTACCGGTTGGAAAACTCACCAACATTGCACTGGCATTTCTTAAAGAGCCAAAAATTGTTGACAAAGTCCGCGTAGTTTGGCTTGGAGCCAATTATCCTGATCCGGGAGAATATAATCTTGATAATGATACAACATCAGTAAATCCTGTTATTGAATCCGGAGTTCCATTTGAAATGGTTACAGTAAGATACGGTAAACCAAGCGGTTCGGATGCAGTGCGAATTACTCCTGACCAGGTGGATAAACATTTAAAAGGGAAAGGCCCGGTTTCGAATTATACCATCACAGGGCGCCATGGTGGAGAATTCAACAATTTTGGTGACTATTCTGCGAACCTGTTTTCACATATCGATTTGCATGGAAATCCACCTTCACGGGCTATGTTCGATATGGTTGCACTTGCAGTGATTAAAAACGAAAGCTGGGGGCAAAAAACTGAAATTCCTGCACCAAAATTAATTGGAAATGGCTGGGATGAACAACCAGACAACCAGACAAAAATTGTTGTCTGGGAGAATTTTAACGGTGATGCAATTATCGGCGATTTATTTGATTTAATGGAAAAAGCAACACCATAAAAAGCTCGAGGTCGGAAGTCAGAAGTCTGACGAGATACTCTCACCGAACTTTATAAAAAATGTGACTATGAAAAAACCAACTTTTCTTTTTTTAATCGCCATTCTATTTTTGAATTGTAATGGCACAAAAGAAAATATTCAACCCTGGAGTAAAAATCTCTGGTATTGGGAATATCAGGGAAATCCGATAATGTTGCTCGGAGCAAGCAGTGACGATAACCTTTTTCAATGGCCAAAAGAAATGTTGATTGCACATCTGGATTCGATGAAAAAAGTGGGTGCGAATTATGTACGATGTACTATGAGTGACCGGCAGGACAAAGGTTTTGAGGCTTATCCTTTTGCAAAAAATGAAGATGGAAAGTACGACTTAAATCAACTTAATAAAGACTATTTTGACAGATTCAAATTATTTCTAAAAGAAACTGAAAAACGCGATATAATTGTTCAGATAGAAGTTTGGGATCGTTTTGATTACAGTCGAAACCACTGGCCGGTTCATCCCTACAATCCCCAAAACAATTTGAATTATTCGTCCGAAGAATCAGGACTTGCTCGGGAATACCCCGACCATCCAGGCAGAAATGTTCAACCCTTCTTTTTTACAACTCCAAAACAGCAGAAAAATGAGACTGTTCTTCAATACCAAAAGCGTAGAGTTGATAAAATATTGGAGATCGCTTTTCAATTTCCCAATGTTTTGTATTGTATTGATAACGAAACTTCAGGTGAAGAGGAATGGGCGACATTTTGGGCCGAATATATTCAAACAAAAGCAGACAAATCGGGAAAGGAAATTTGTATCACCCAAATGTGGGATGCCTGGGATTTAACTTCTGAACAACACAAACGTACATTCGACCACCCCGAGCGTTACAGATTTTGTGATGTTTCACAGAATAACCAGAAAAAAGGACAGGTCCACTGGGATAATTTTCAATCAGTAAAAAACTACATTTCAGACCAACCAAGACCAATGAATACGGTTAAAACGTATGGTGCAGACGGAGGTCGCCACGGAACAACCAAAAACGGAATTGAACGCTGGTGGCGGCATGTTCTTAACGGAGTTGCTTCAGCAAGGTTTCATCGTCCTTCTTCAGGTTTAGGATTATCCGAAATTTCCATGAACTGTGTTAAAATTGCGCGGGAAATAGAAAAAATTACTCCTTTTTGGGAGCTGGAAGGAGGCAATGAATTGCTTACCAACCGTGAAGAGAATGAAGCCTATCTCGCATCAAAACCAGGTGAAACTTATGTATTGTTTTTTACTGATGGTGGTGAAGTTGATCTGGATTTAAGCGCGGATAAAAAGAACTTTAAAGTTCAATGGTACGAAGTAAGAAGCGGAGAACTGATTTCAGCAACAAATTTAAAAGGAGGTTCAAATATCAAACTCAAAGCTCCCGGCAATTTAGAATGGGTACTGGTTTTGACAGCAGAATAGTCAGCCATTAAACTATCCTTCCAAAGCTCTGCGATGATACGAGCAACCATAAAAACTTGTAGGATCTTTATACATTTCAGGCTCTCCTGTTTTGGCAGCATTTTCAGACAAATCAAGTAATTCATTGATTTTATCTTCGGTAAGTGGTTTAAAATCTCTTGCAATGGCAATATCAGAGCGCATTTCTTCCAGCGACTGGTTGCCACAAATCAGTGTGCTTATCGGTAAGGATAAAGAATAATGACGACAAAGTTGCGGAATTACATTCACTTTCGATGATATACGGGAAAATCCACCAGTAAGCGATTTCATTCCCAATGCAGCCATATTACGTTTATTAACCACGGGCAACACTTTTTTCTGAAAACTGTTATAATGGGCATCCATAATATTTAAAGGCATTAAAACAGCATCCCAGTCATAATCAACACCTAGCATATCCAGGTGGATTTCAGGAGTGCGGTGCCCCGAAAAGCCGGTATATTTTATTTTCCCTTCCCGTTTTGCTTCAAGCACAGCTTTCAGTGCACCATTATCAGGATCAACAATCCTTTCCTTATCTCCCTCGTATTGGATCGAGTGGTTCAACAGCAAATCGATATGATCGGTTTTTAAACGGGTTAAGGAATCCTCTATTTGTTTTTTTGCATTTTTATAATCCCGGGCACATACTTTGGTCATTAAAAAAACTTTATCGCGAAGATTAGCCTGCTCCAGTGCCTTACCCACTACAACTTCGGAGTTTCCGCGATTGTATTCCCAGGCATTATCAAAAAACGTAATGCCTTCATCCACTCCTTCATGAATCATTCGGAAGGCCAGTTTTTCATCAATGTAACCCAAATCCCAACCCCCAAAGCCAATTATCGAAACCCGTTCACCTGTATTTCCCAATATACGGGTAGGAATTCCACCGCCTGAAAATGCCTGGGTTTTTAGAACCACCGGTCCCATCAATACTCCGGTCATCAAAGTTTTAATAAAATTTCGTCTGGTTTGATCTGTTTTCATATGTTTAATATTTTATTTTTTCGCAACATATGGAATTCGCATGTCCGTCAACTAACGGATAATCATGTCGTCTGGTATGAATTCCATTCTTATGCTCATTTCGTAATTTGAATTTTAGAAGTTGGAAAAAGCTTGTTTACCTAATATAAAGAATTTAGGTGCCATTTGTTTAATGGCATTTATTCTTTTTAAAAATTCACTTTTGATTTTTGGATTTTTTTTAAAAGTTAGTCAACCAAAATTCCGTTTAAACGTTTTACATAAAATAAAAACTAAAAATTATGTACACAGGACTTTTACACACTCATAATATGTTTCGCTGGCTGGTTTTATTTGCCTTAATTTTTGCCGTTCTTTTTGGATTGATAGGATGGTTAAAAAGATTGGAATGGCAAAAAAGAGACAATCTTTCCGGGTTGTTACTTACTATTTTTATGGATATTCAGTTTGTGATTGGAATTGTATTGTATGCTTTTGTCAGCCCAATTACAAAAGCAGCTTTTAACGATTTTGGTGCAGCAATGAAAAATGCTGATTTGCGGTTTTATGCAGTGGAACATATTTTACTGATGGTGATTGCGCTGGTATTGGTTCATATCGGACGGGCCAAATCGAAAAAAGCCGTAGCTCCATGGAAAAGACACAGGGCGGCAACTATTTTTTATGGTATTTCGCTGTTACTTATATTGGCGGCAATTCCGTGGGAAAGGGCGATGTTTTAAAAGATATTGTGAAATATTTTAAAAAAGATGCCATCCTTCTCAAATCTAATAAGAGGGATGGCATCTTTAATGGTTGAATAAGGCCTGAGTTGTTTTACTCTTTCAGCAAATTATCAGCCGCCAAAACCAAAAACATAAAATTCGTAGCTCCACCACCCATCACATATTCCGTTTGTTGCCAGAAATAGGGCCATTCTTTTAACTCGGGAAAATCGGGACGAATTATTCCAGTGCCTGAAGCAACTCCACCCGGAATAAACGAACGGTCAGCCCGATTAACACCGTAAGCCTCAACAATTGAACGTGAACCCACGCCCGATGCAAATGAAGATGTATTTTCCCCGGGATGATTTCCCAAAACAAAATTTAATGCGTTTAACAACAAATCCCTGTCGAAAATTGCAGGTATATGTTTATGCAGAAAATATTGTTGCATTCCCAATCGCTGAATCCCCCAGCCGTCTCCCCAGATGCGTATATTATATGGCACACCAAAAGGATTTTCTTTTTGTCTTTCTTTTAAATCTGCCCCCAGCTTTTCAAAAGCTCCTCTCAACTCAGTTTTGAATGCTTCATCCTCCAACTGATTATAAATTCGTGCTACCGAAGCACCTGTTCGCGAAATGCTTCTGATAACATTCTCTTTCATATCAGAAATATCCTGAAGGTATTTAATATCTCCCGTGGTAAAATACAATTCAACCGCAGCGTTTACCTTGCCTGTGCTTGTCCAGGCATTTATTTCCCTTTCTACATTGTATAATTTCACTGCAGCGTTTAAACAGCGATCTGCCAGTTCATCGTTGTAGCCTTTTAAAACGCGTGCTGCGGCTGCCAAACCCTGTATTGCAGAAAACTCATGGCCCGGATTTTCTTCGGTAAAAACCCAGCGGTCATCATGTTTTCCTGATTCCGTTGCAGTTCTTTCATTCTCTCCTAATTCAGGATTATATTTTAAATCGTCCGTCATTGAAGAGGCATCGCCCAGCATTACATATTGTCTTAAATCGTTGCAGATAATACCACGATACAATCTTCCGAGGTTTTCATAGCCTCCTAAAATAGTAAGCACACCATGTTCAATCTGTTGAAGAACATCGGGTTTACCGTCAGGAAGATGGATTTCTACCAATTTACTTTCCTGATCTACAAGGGTTTGATCCCACTCAACATCAAACTCTTCAAAAGCCATTGCTAAAGTCCATACAGTACCTGCCTGAGATTCAACACGCAAATCATAATCACCGGCATCGTGCCAGCCACCAACATTTAATCCCGGAACTTGTTCGTATGGTTCAAACTTAGTCAAGGTTGATGGCCCTTGATTGTAACCATCAAAATGGTTGGTATCGGTTGGTGCCATTAAAGCATCATCCATGTGACAGAGGTCATGCCAAACCCGGTATCCCTCATTAATCCGCATATGACACATTTGAACCGGAAGAAAATATTCCAGGGTTGGTTGCCAGACATGACGTTCATAAACATCACCTCCTATTTTAAAAGGTTCAGTTATAAAGTTGCCATAACGTACCTGGTAGATTCCCGGTTCATTTACTTCAGAAAAATTAAGCTGATAATAATTAAACCTTAAATATTTCCCCCACTCTGCAGGTGTTTCCTTTTTTATTACATCGAAACCTCCATTTTCATACAACCTTAAAAGTTCCGCCTTTTCAATTTTCTTTTCACTCTTATCCAGCTCTACTGTTGCAATTTTTTGCTGATTGGGGTGATAACCAACCTGACTTACATGTACTACCGGTTTATGTTTGAAACCTTCAATTACTGTTGGCTCAACCAACCACTCAATGGCATTTTTTGAGGCACCCGAAGGAACTTCAGAACGTACCACAAACCAACCGTTGTTATGATAAAATCGACCATCAAGGAGCTGCAATTCTGATTTTAAACTGGTGATAATCATGGTTTGTTCTTTAACATCGGGGGCAATTGTAAGTTTTTTACCACTTGCAACTGGATATGCCTGCCAGTTTCCATCGGCATCTTTTTGCATCGGGCCATTGGCCTGCAATGGGAATATTCCCGACTGTTTGTCCATATACCACGATTTACCAAAATATAAAGCAGGGAATAGTTCAAGATTAAAACCTACCTTGCCAATCCATTCTTCTGGCAGCGGCTCTTCCAAATCCACAATTATCCTGAAATTTTTCCCTTCGCCAATTACCCGAACGTCGTATTTAAATTCCAGGTCTGGGTAGTAAATCGGATTAAAACCTTTGGCATTTTTACTCTCGTCGGGGAAAGCACAATCGATACTGATTTCATTTTTTTCGAGATCTACTTTTCGTGTTCCGACTTTTGGAATCGGCTGCCATTGACCTGGAGTAGGTTCCAAGCGGATATCACCATTGGTTGCCACTCGGGTTCCGTTTTGAATAATCCCGATTGCTCCCTGGTGGCCCTCGGGATAAATATCGTAAAATACCATAACATTTAAGCCCGGCATTTCGAAATATTCATCGCTGTTGATGGTTAACTTTTGAGCTGTTGTTGTAAAAAATACACACAACATAAAAACGAAAGAAAATATCTTTTTCATGATTTAATTTGGTTTAAGAATATTCAAAGGTAATTATTATTAGGTCAAAAAAAACATAAGTTTTATTCAGAAAAAAGAGACCTAATCAAAATTAATTGCAAAATATGAATTACCTACAAATTGAAAGTTTGAAACGTTTTTTGACCCCCTAAATCCCCCAAAGGGGTAAAGTTTCCCGACTAGTCGGGATTGGGAGGGGTAATCGCTTACAAATTGAAAGTCAAATTTTTCTCTTTTGCGCTTTTGAGATGGCCTCTACTTTATAAAACTGGTTTAGCTTTTTCCAACTGAATAAATATCGTCGATTAAATGCTGATATTTAGAAGCAACAATATTTCTCCTCAATTTTAAAGTTGGAGACAATTCACCTGTAGCTGGTGTCCACTCTGCACAAACCAATCTTATTCGACTTATTTGTTCATGCGAGCCAAGTGTTTTGTTTACTTGCTGAACTTCTTTTTGAATCTTCTCAACTACCTGAGGTATTTTTATAAGATCTTTGTTATTTTCAAAGTGAATTTTATGCTCAGCACACCAGTCGTGGATCAATGGAAAATTTGGAGAAATTAAGGCACTCGCAAATTTTTCGTTAGCTCCTATTACCATTACCTGCTCAATAAGATTTGATGATTTAAGTTTATTCTCTATCATTTGAGGAGCGATATATTTTCCACCTGAAAGTTTAAAAATTTCCTTTTTCCTATCAGTAATTTTCAGGTATTTATCGTCTTCCATAATACCAATATCTCCGGTATGAAACCAACCCTCTTTATCGATAACCTCCCGGGTCAAATCATCAGCTTTATAATAGCCTTTCATAACCCCGGGCCCTTTGCAAAGTATTTCTCCGTCCTCAGCTATTTTTACCTCATATCCTTCAAGAACCGGTCCTACAGTTCCAATTTTCATTTCTCCCTGTGCAGGATTATTTACAGCGATTACAGGCGAAGTTTCCGTCAATCCGTATCCTTCCAGATTAAACATTTTAGCCATACCCAGTACCCTGGCAATTTTTGGTTGAAGTGCTGCCCCTCCGGAAACCACATAAACTATATTTCCTCCAAGGGCTGCACGCCATTTGGAGTAAATCAATTTGTCCGCAATTTTAATTTTCAGACTAAGAAGGAGCCCGTATTTTTTGTTAAATTCAAAGTGCCGGGTTAAATTAATAGCCCAAAAATAAAGGCTCTTTTTCAAACCGGTCAACTCTTTTCCTTTTGTTACAAATCCATCGTAAACCTTTTCCAGCAGCCTGGGTACAGAATTGAACATGTGTGGCTTTATCTCCTTAATCGCTGCAACAATCTGACTCAAATTACCAACATAATAAATCCCCATTCCCTTGTACTGGAAATGGTAATTGACACTGCGCTCATAAACATGGCATAAAGGTAAAAAGCTTATCACCCGGTGTTCTTTTCCCAAATGATGCATCTTTGAATGTGCAACAAAATTTGAAACAAGATTTTTTTGAGTCAGCATAACTCCTTTTGGAACGCCTGTTGTACCTGAAGTATATATAATTGTGGCTAAATCTTCAGGTTGAATCGAAGCTTTTATTTCATCCAGGGATTTTTCAAAATCATCCTTTTTCGATTCTCCAAGTTCAAGGATCTCATTATAATTTTTTGCACCATCAACATCTTCAAATGTGTAAATATGCTTGATGTGTGACAGGTTTTTTACAATTGGATCAATTTTTTCATAAAGTTTTTGATCTCCAACAATTATAATTTTCACCTCAGAATGATGCAGGATGTATTTGTATTCATCTTCTCCTATTGTCGGATAAATTGGTACATGAATTATACCGGTCATCGACATGCCCATGTCGGCAAAATTCCATTCAGGACGATTGGTGGTAACTGTAGCTACTTTATCTCCTTTTTTTAGTCCAAGGGCCATTAAGCCCATTGCAAACCTGTGTGAATTTTCGTTGTATTCTTCTGTAGAATAGGTGTACCAACTTCCGTCCTTTTTCCCACCAAGAGCATCTTTGCGTGGAAATTCTTTTAGGTATCGATCAAGAATATCAAAAGTACGTGTTACTTCCGCCATATTTTATTGATTTAGTTAAAAAAGCCCTCAAAGATAACTGTTTTGGATGTGGCAGAAGAAAATATAGGATTCGCAAAGAAACGCACAAACTTATTTAGATTTTCTCTAAATAAAACTATTCAACTAACTATCAATACATTATTAAAACAAAAATCGACTTTCTGTTTTAGTTATTCTAAAAGTCTAAGAATAAAATGAGGCTTATTTATAAATTTTCTTACTACGCTTGTTCAACTTTATATTTTAATCCAATTGCCCCCGATTCAAATGTTACAGTTTCAAATAAACGTAAATGAGTTTCTTTCGGGAAGGCATCAAAAAGGTCAATTCCTCCGGAAAGTATTATTGGCATAACAAAAACATGAATTTCGTCCAGAAGTCCGGCGTTAAGTATTAAAGTATTGGCCTTTCCTCCACCGATTAACCAAATATCACTTCCTTTTTCTTCTTTCAGTTTTTTTATAAAATCGACCGGTTCTTTATTGATGAACTCAACAAATTCTGCGTTTTTTATATTTTCCCTTTTTGTTAAAACATAATTCTTTTTCTCTTTGTACGGGAATTCAATTCCCCATCCAATAATTTGTCTGTAAGTATTATAGCCCTGAATTGTTGTATCGACCGAACTATAAAAATCGGTATAACCGTAATCAGAGTCTTCCGGTCTTGGAATTGTTTCAAGCCAGTCTACACTGCCATCCTTCGCGGCAATTTTTCCATTTAAGCTAATGGCAATGTAAAGTTTTATTTTTCTCATTTTATTGAAATCTTTTTCAACACAAAAACGCTACGACACTGCGAGTTTTGATATTAAACAGCATTTCTTGTTGTGGCTTTGATCCTGTGTTTTCCTGGTTTAACATTAATAATATGGAATTAAAATATTTTATTCATCTTATGTTTCTTTGATACTTTTTTCAAACTTCGACTCTTTAAAATAAGCCCAAACCATTAAACCACCAAAAACAATAAAAGTAATTGGCACGGCAGGATTTACTCCATCTGCTGTTCCTTTTCCATACGAATGTAATCCTGACAAATAATAGTTCACTCCAAAATAGGTCATTAACACAGAGGCAAATCCCAATATCGATGCCATGTTATAATTAAAAATACCACGTAATGGGGGTATTAATCTCATATGCACGATAAAGGAATATATAACAACTGTAATTAAGGCCCATGTTTCTTTTGGATCCCATCCCCAGTATCTTCCCCAGCTTTCATTGGCCCAGATTCCGCCCAGAAAAGTACCTATGGTTAAGGCATACAGTCCAATGGTTGCTGACATTTCATTTATCGCGGTAATTTGCTCAATATAAACTGTTACTTTTTGTTGATTATTGTTGTTTCGCATTACAATTAATATCAGTACAAGAACTCCCAATAAAGCGCTTAATCCCAAAAATCCATAACTCGCTGTGATAATGGCAACATGAATCATGAGCCAATAGGATTTTAAGACCGGAACAAGGGGCGTGATTTCAGGGCTCATCCAGCTCAAATGAGCAACAAACAAAGATATTCCGGTCAGGAAAGATGCAGTTGCTACAACCAGAGGATATTTGCGACCAAATATAAATCCTGCCAGCATTGTGGCCCAGGCTACATAAACCACAGATTCGAAACCATTGCTCCATGGTGCATGACCAGAAATATACCAACGTAAAACCAGCCCGGCGGTATGTATCAGGAATAAAATGAATATCAAACCAAAGAATGTAATCCTCATAAATTTAGGTAAAGGTTTTTGTCTGAAAATATTAACCAGTAAAACTACCAGCAATAGTATACCAAACAAGATGTAAAAGGGGAATACTCTTTTGAAAGGATTAAAACTATTGTATAGAATTTCTATATTTTTTTTGGTTTCCGAGGGGATTAAATCGCCTCCGTATTTTACCTGAAAATTGGAAACTGCCTTTAAAACCTGAACCGCATCGGTATATTTTTGCTCGGCAATTGACTGCAATAACAACTGAAATCCGCTTTTGATAAATATTGAATCTCCTCCCGAATATTCTATTGCATTTTCCCCCGGGGTATACCATGAAGCTTCACGAGTGTCTCTTGGATAAATCTGAAACAGCGCTCCCTGGAAAACCATAAAGCTAATGTTTACACGTTCATCCAAATCGATATATTCCTTTTCAATTTTATTTCTTAATGCCGGTGCTTTGGCATAAGCAGCCTGAACTTTATCAGCTATTTTATAGTTTCCTTCCAAATCGAAAAACTGCTCAAGATTCATATACTTTCCACTTACACCAAGTTCCAGAGCAACGGCGTCTTCTGTAATTCTAACAAACGGTAAAGTCCTCCAAATTTCAGGATAGGTCATCATACTTAACACAACTTCATCAGCAGAGTACCCGTAAAGAGATGACTTTCTGCTTACTTTTCTGACTATTTCACTGTTTAGGGTTGAAATTGGTTCAATACGACCATCAACACCCTGTACCCAAAGCCGGCTAAATTCTTCAACCACTTCGTTATCTATATCAGGAATTCCGGCTCCGGTTCCTGTTTGTGCCGAACTATGCAGGGTCAATCCTCCGACAGCAAACAAAACTAAAATTACTGTCACCGAAGTTTGTTTTACTTTTCTTGCCAGGAACCTGAAATAGGAGTTTTTATTTGTTAATGAAAGTATCATTCCCAGCGTTAAAAGGAAATAACCCAAATAGGTAATCCATGTTCCCCAAAAATCGTGGTTTACTGATAGTACTGTCCCCAGTTCATCGGTATCGTAACTACTTTGAAAAAATTTATATCCCCTGTGCGTAAGTGTGTTATTCATATATATCCGCATATCTTCTTTTAAGCCCATGTCGTCGTCCTGTAGAATTACTTCAGAAGCAAAAGATGAAGGCGAGTTAGATCCCGGATAACGTTCAAGCTGAAAATCTTTCAAATAGATGCTAAATGGTACTTTTATCGGCAAAGAACCATAAGCCAGTTTTAGATTTGAATCTCCCAGAGGGACAGAAACAGTATCAGGGACAACTCCTGTATGCCCGAAAACAGGAATGGTTTGTTGTTTGAGCCCATCTGAAATCTGAATCAGAACTGCATCTTCACGGGTTTCTGCCTGACTTTTAACGGCAGTAAAAGAAGCATTGGGCAGAAAATTCCGAATCAAAAAACGAAAACCGTTATACCCGTACAAAAACATGTTTTTTGCAGGAATGGTATCACCGGCCTCAAAAGTCACCGTTTCCTGACTTGCCATGGTAGTTTCTTCAATTACATTGTTTGCAACCAAAAACAACTGCCCATCTATTCTGAAAAGTTTTACTCCGGTTTCTTTGTCCGATTCAAATCCTACTGTTAATCCCGGATAATCCAGTTCATCTCCCAGATGAAACATAAAACTTTGCATTCCCTGCGCCATGGGTGAGGAAAAAACAAAATCGATAACAGGCTCACCTTTTTCAGAAGGAATTGCTTTTCTTTCCGCGTCTTCAATAAAACCAACCGATTTAATTTTTACTTTCTGACCGTTTGCATCAAAGTTGCCTGAAAATTGTTTTGGCGTCAACTCGGAGAACAACACTTTCTTTTCTTTCTTTTGATCTTCAAAAGCTGCATAAAAATAACTGTCAGTAGAAATGATATAATCCGAACTTTCGTTTTCCCTTATATGCATTACTCCCTCATAGCTAATGTAACGGGTAATTGCTGCACCCAATAAAATCACCAGAAATGAAACATGGAAAAGTCCTATGGTAAATCGTTGTTTATTAAGCAGGTTATAACGGGTTAGATTTTTTAGCAGGTTGATACCAAGCAGTATTAAAATTAATTCGAACCAGAATTTTCGATAAACCAAAGCCAGGGCAGTAGGTGTTCCGAAACTGCTTTCGATAAAAGTTGCAACGGCCATGGCGATTGCAAAAGCTAAAAGTAAAAATGCCATAAATGGCATGGAAGTGAGGAAAGAAAATATTTTTCTCATTCTTCGAAAATTTTGTCGGAAGTCGTCCCGATTCGACAAAGCTTATCGGGATGCATCGGCGGCGTTCGCCAGCCTAGCAGAATTCGGAAGAGCTTAGACTAAACCGAAGTCAGAAGTCCGAAGATTTTATATCAAGTTTATTCATCATTAAACAGCGGGTTTGTCCCAAAGTTTAGCAGGGCTGAAAATAATTCTTATTTAGAATAAATCAAAGGCAAAACGCACATTTCGGACCTAAAAGTATTTTTTATATATGTTCAATTTTAAAGGGTTATTAAAAGGAGCGTTTATAATGTTCTAATTCGGTTTGCTAAAGTCCCTGATTCATATAAATTTGCATAATTCAAATTGGAGATTAGCAAAAAAGGAAAAGATTCCTCACTTCGTCCGGAATGAAAATACATATTGAGGCTTTTGTTGAATCCTTTGAAAAATTAATATTACCAAAAATTATGCTGACAAAACTCCGCTTAATTCGAAAACTTTTAATTCTGCTCCTCGTTAACATTTCTATTAATCCTGTCTTTTCCGAAAAAAATATAACGGAATCCATAAACTTCACAGATGATTTAAATGATTTTTCGATGATTGATAAAAAATCATCGAATATGATGATTGATACCATAAATCCGGGAAATTTTAATAACGATGGTGCGCGTTGTGCAAGAACAAACACTTCACCGGGATACATTATTTATAAATTGGATAGTCTTTCAGATTTTAGCATGGATTTCTGGATTGTAGATGAAAAGAGCGGTAATTTAAAAGTTTACTCTTCGGAAGATGAAAATCAATTTACAGAAATTGAAACCAAACTTACCGGACCAATAAAAGTGGGATACCGGTCATTGGCGACTTATCGTTCTGCATCAGAAATTCCTCGGAATACAAAATATTTAAAAATAGAAATTTCAGGCGGAGATGCCGGATGGAAAGGTCAAATTGGGAGTGTAAGTTTTATAAATGAATCGGAATTAAGAAAAGAAGCTAAAACATTTTATTTCGACAGTCAAAATGGATCAGATGATAATCCTGGGAATTCACCTTCAGGCGCATGGCGAACTTTAGAAAAACTAAACGCGCAATTTTTTATACCCGGCGATAGTATTCTTTTGAAATCGGGATCAAAATTTTATGGTTCCTTAAAAATTCAGGGAAATGGTACAAAGGATAATCCGGTTTATGTAGGAAAATATGGCGGAGAAAACAAACCGCTTTTAGATGCAGCCGGATACCTTGCAGGAATAAATCTTGAAAATGCTGCTCATATCTATTTTAATGATTTGGAAATAACTTCTGATGCAAAACAAGCTATCGAAAGCGCAGCTAAAACTCAGCGTTATGGAGTTTATGTTACTTCAACACTTCCCGGTGAGCACGGAAATCTGCAATTTAATAATCTCGATATCCATCATATTTTTGCTACGGAAAATGTGGATTCCGACGGGCAATATCCGACCTCAAATATGGGCATGGGTTTTAATATTGAGATGAAAAACAAGGATGCTGTAATTAAAAACATTCGAATAGAAGATTGCCGGATTTCGATGGTTGGACATACGGGTATAAAAATATTTGGTAATGGCAGTGGTGGACAAACCACTTATCTCGACAGTGTTTTTATTTTGAATAATCATTTGGAACATATTGGCGGTCCGGGGATGGTTCCCGGCAGATGCAGCAACGTTTTGGTGAGCGGAAACACAGTAAATTTTTCAGGCTCAAAAGCCGATCCAAGAATGCATAACCGGGGCAGCGGAATCTGGCCATGGACAAGCAAGAACGTGGTTATCGAGAAAAATAAATTTATGAATGCCTGGGGAAAATACGATTCCTGCGGTGCGCATATCGATTTTAATTGCAGCAATGTAATTGTTCAGTACAATTTTAGCTACCACAATGCCGGTGGATTTGTCGAAATTTTGGGAAATAATGTCAACTGCGCTTATCGATACAATGTCAGCATAAACGATGGTTATCGATTAAACGGTGTTGATGGGGCCCTCGCCGATGGCCATATTTTCTGGGTAAATGGTTACGTGGGTAATGGCAATACTCCTATTGGAGCCAATAACAATAAAGTTTACAACAATACCATCTATGTTGGGCCGGATGTAAAAACCAGTATCAGTATCTCGCATCAAACTCACGACAACCAATTTGAAAACAACATTATTTATGTTGATGGTGAAATGACTTACGACAATCAGGGTAAGAATAATACATTCGATAACAATCTTTACTTTGGAAATATTCCTGAAATGGATTTTGGAAAGAAAGCGATTTTTACAGTTCCGTTGTTTGTAAATGCCGGAGATACAATGCCGGAATCATATAAAATTACAGAACATTCACTGGCTTTTGGAACCGGTAAATCCATTGCAGATAATCTTGAATACGATTTTTGGGGAAAGGACATTCCAAACTCTACCGTCAATCGGGGTGCAGACCAGACTCAATTTGACAAATCATTTTATATCATTCAATCTACATTAAAAACAGAAGGTGGAAATATTTATCCTGATGGTGAATTGCAAATTCCTGAGAATGTTGATTTACCAATTCGCATAGTGGCAAATCCCGGATATTTTATTCAGGATGTTGTTGTGGACAATGTTTCAATTGGAACTGATTCTCTTTTTACATTCAAGAATCTTTCTGCAAATCATGCATTAGAGGTGGAGTTTTTTGCACCAGCCGATTCCGTATTTGATCCTCTGGATAACTTTAATTTTGTCACAAAATATTCAAACTTTAGAATTCAAACTGATAACACCCAAAACTTTTTTGGTGATGCAGGGCGTGCTCAACGAAACAATACGGATCCCGGAACTCTGATTTATAATTTTAAAGAGATTTCTTTTTTCGAAATTGATTTCTGGTCGGTGAATAACGACAATACAAAACTCTCGGTTTTTGTTTCTGAAGATGGAAAAAAATTTTCAGAAATAGCTATCAAGGCTGCCAAAGTTTCTTCGTTAAACAATCGAAAAAAAACGACATATATCCCAGTTTCAGATATTCCTGAAGGGACCAATTTTATAAAATTTGAATTGTCTGAAGGATCTTCCATGTGGCAGGGGCAAATCGGAAGTATAAAACTAAAGTGGTGGGGTGATGAAAAATTGCAAACCGGATTAAAAGTTAGACCTGAAAATGAAATAAGCATCTTTCCAAATCCTGTGAACAACACTATTAAAATTTCAGGATTGAATAAAAGTGAATTGGCTGAAATATATTCAATAGAAGGCGCCTTATTACATTCTGAATTTGTTCAATTCGAATTGGATGCATCTTTTCTTGATTCCGGGATTTATTTTTTGAAGATTGATGATACAGCTCCGATTCGCTTTATAAAACTTTAATAAAAAAAAAGAACCGTTCTTTCAGGGTTGAATCCCGGACAGAACGGTTCCTCAAGTATAATCGCGGATCATAGTCCGCGAGACCTGAAAACCCCGGCTACTGCAAAAACGAAAGTGCCTTTTCAATAGCAGCCTGCAGGCCAGAAACATCTTTTCCACCGGCAGTGGCATAGAAAGGCTGGCCTCCACCTCCACCTTTTATTTCTCGGCCTGCTTCCCGAACTATTTGCCCGGCATTTAATCCTTTTTCAGCTACTACATTTTCAGAAATCATTACAGTCAAATTCGGTTTTCCATTAATTTCAGCTCCTACAACAAGGAAAAGGTTCTCAATCTCTCCTTTCAACTGGAATGCCAAATCTTTTACCAAAGCCGCATTATCAATTTGTATAACATCGGCAATTATATTTACTCCATGTTCTAGTAAAACTTTACTCTTCAGATTTGCTTTGATTATTTTAAGTGCATCCTTCTGAAAACCTTCAATTTGTTTTGATAGCTCTGTATTTTGTTGTAATAATGTGGTTACACTTGCTAAAATATCTTTTGAGCCTTTAACGGTTTCTTTTATACTTTTCAGCATTTTTAGCTGATCATTAATATACTTCTCCGCGCGTGCACCGGTAATGGCTTCTATCCTTCTTACCCCTGCTGCAATGGCCCCCTCCGAAACAACTTTTAACTGTCCGATCTGTCCGGTAGCTTCAACATGCGTTCCCCCACACAATTCAACAGATTCACCAAACCTGATTACACGAACCGATTCACCATATTTTTCGCCAAACAACATCATGGCTCCCAAAGCTTTGGCATCTTCAATCGGCATGGAACGATTTTCTTCACGTCTTGAATTTTCCCTGATTTTCGCATTGGCCAACTGTTCTACTTTTTCAATCTCCTCATCCGTCAATTTCTGAAAATGTGAAAAGTCGAAACGCAAATGGTCGGCATTCACCAGGGAGCCTTTTTGTTCTACATGAGTTCCAAGCACCTCGCGCAACGCTGCATGCAAAATATGAGTAGCTGTGTGGTTATTGGCAATACTTGTACGTTTACCTGAATTTACAACTGCTGTAAAAGTTTCCTCAGGGTAAGCAGGTAATTTTTCAACCAGATGAACCGAAAGATTATTTTCTTTTTGCGTGTCAAAAATGCTGGTTTTTACCCCGTCAAATTCAATGTATCCGGTATCTCCAACCTGTCCACCGGATTCTGCATAAAACGGAGTTTGATCGAATACCAGCTGGTAGAAAGATTTTTTCTTTTGTGTCACTTTGCGGTATCGTGCAATTCGCACTTCAGCCTGTAATTTATCGTAGCCCAAAAATTCTGTTTGGTCAATTTTGCGAATCTCCACCCAATCATCTGTTTCCTGGGCAGCTGCATTTCTTGACCGATCTTTTTGCGCCTGCATTTCAACCGCAAACTCATTATTATTTACTCCTAATCCATTTTCACGGGTAATCAATTCAGTCAAATCCAAAGGAAAGCCAAAAGTATCGTAAAGTACAAATGCATCTTTTCCTGAGATTTCCTTTAAATCAGCCTTTTTGGTTTTGGTAATTATATCATCCAATAATTTTATTCCTGTTGAAAGTGTACGTAAAAAACTTTCCTCTTCCTCTTTTATTACTTTTTCAATTAAAGTTTGCTGGCTCACCAGTTCAGGGAATGCTTCCCCCATTGTTTCTTTTAACACATCAACCAGCTTAAAAATAAATGCTTCTTTAAAACCAAGGAATGTATAGCCATATCGTACTGCTCGACGCAAAATTCTGCGAATTACATAACCGGCTTTGTTGTTCGAAGGCAACTGTCCATCTGCAATGGCAAAAGCAACTGCGCGCAAATGATCGGCAACCACCCGCATTGCAATATCGGTTTTCTCTCCGCTGCCATATTTTTTATTACACAGTTTTCCAATTTCTGCAATTGTATTCTGAAAAACATCGGTATCATAATTTGAGGTTACGCCTTGTAATACCATACAAAGACGTTCAAATCCCATTCCGGTATCAACATGTTTGTCCGGGAGATTTTCGAGACTCCCGTTTGCTTTTCTATTAAACTGAATAAAAACCAGGTTCCAGATTTCAATTACCTGTGGATGATCCTGGTTTACCAAATCATGTCCCGGAATCAAAGCACGTTCTTCATCGGATCGGATATCCACATGAACTTCGGAACAAGGTCCACATGGCCCCGTATCACCCATTTCCCAGAAATTATCTTTTTTATTTCCATTCAGAATTCTGTTTTCAGGCAAATATTGTCCCCAGTATTTTGCTGCTTCATCGTCCCTATCCAGTTTATCATCTTTTGCTCCTTCAAAAACGGTTGCATACAATCTGTCTTTGGAAATTCCCATTCGGGTCACTAAAAATTCCCATGCCCAGTCAATAGCCTCTTTTTTAAAATAATCGCCAAACGACCAGTTGCCCAACATTTCGAACATGGTATGATGATAAGTATCGAGGCCAACTTCTTCAAGGTCATTATGCTTACCGGAAACGCGTAAACATTTTTGTGTATCTGCAACACGTGGGTACTTAACCGGCTCATTTCCTAAGAACTGATCCTTAAACTGGTTCATCCCTGCATTGGTAAACATCAGTGTTGGATCACCCTTAACTACCATCGGTGCTGAGTTTACTATCTGGTGTTCTTTCTCCCTGAAAAAATCAAGGAATGCTTTTCTTATTTCCTTTGAAGTCAGTCCCATATGAATATGCTTATTTCAATAATCTGTTAAAAATTGTCAACTGCATACAGCAATTTGCATCATATAAAATTAAAATAGTTAATTTTGCGCCTTGTTATTACGCAATAAATTAAGCGGGTGCAAAGTTATATGATTTAATGGATATCCATTAAACCATTATTTAAAAAGGTTTACCATATGGTGAAAAAAAGATATAGATTTAATCCAGACACCCTAAACTATGAAAGAACCGGCGTTTCCTTAAAGGAAAAGATCACGAAAATTCTGGCTTATTTTTCAAGCAGCCTTGTACTTTCGATGATAATTACCCTTTTAGCTGTTTATTTCTTTGAATCGCCAAAAACAAAAGCATTAAAAAGAGAAAATCAGGAACTCTTAACTCAATATGAATTGATGTTAAAAGATCTGGATAAGGTAGAAAATGTTTTAGCAGATCTACAACAAAGAGACGATAACATTTACAGGGTAATTTTTGAAACCGATCCGATTCCTTCTTCGGTAAGAAAAGCCGGATTCGGAGGTACCAATAAATATTCTCATCTCGAAAATTTATCGAATTCTGCTTTGGTTGTAGAGACAGCAAGAAAACTTGATATTCTGTCAAAAGAGGCATATATTCAATCCAAGTCGTTTGATGAAGTTATGGAACTTGCATTAAACAAGGAAGAAATGTGGGCCAGTATACCCGCAATTCAACCGCTGACAAACCGCGATTTAAAACGTACTGCCAGTGGCTGGGGATACAGAATTCATCCGATTTACAAGGTAAGGAAAATGCACTGGGGAATGGATTTTACAGCTCCGGTAGGCACTCCTGTTTTTGCTACCGGAAATGGAACCGTAACTGTAACAGCAGGTTCAAGAAGAAGCAGATCTAACCTTGGTCTGTATATTAAGATTGACCATGGATTTGGTTATGAAACGGTATATGGCCATTTGAACGGATTCAATGTAAAAAGAGGGCAAAAAGTAAAACGAGGAGATGTGATTGGATATGTTGGAAATACAGGAGCTTCTACGGCACCTCACCTGCATTACGAAGTACATAAAAACGGACAAAAAGTAAATCCGGCTTTCTATTACTTTAAAGATCTTTCTCCTGATGAGTATGACAGAATGATTGCAATTTCGTCAAACATTGGTCAAACACTTGATTAATTTTAATCCGGTTGAACATTCTTTCATCTTTTATTCTTTATTATCTTAGCTTTGTTTATTGGCTATAGATAACAAAATTAAATGCCTTATAAAAAACCCAAAATAGAGAAAATCTTCTACTCGATTGGCGAGGTTGCAGACATTATCGGAGAAAGCCAATCACTTATTCGTTATTGGGAAAACCAGTTTGAAAGTTTAAAACCTCATAAAAACAAAAGGGGAACCCGGCTGTTTAGCAAAGAAGATATAGAAACTGTAAAGCTTATACATCATCTGGTTAAAGAGCGGGGAATGACAATTAAAGGTGCCCGGCAAAAATTAAAAGATAACCGGGAAGAAACAACTCACAATTTTGAAATTGTGCAACGCCTTCAGAATATTCGTCAGCAATTAGTGGAAATCAAAGACGAACTTCAGGATTAAATATCACAACAAAAATTAGAAATAACCGATGACCAAATTAAAAGAAGTAACAAGCTTTCTGGAAAATATTGCTCCTGTTAGTTTGCAGGAATCGTACGATAATGCAGGATTAATAACCGGAGATTCAAATACAGGAGTAGACAAAATTCTTGTAAGCCTCGATGTTACTGAAAAAGTGGTGGATGAAGCCATCAAACTAAATGCCCAACTTATTGTAGCTCACCATCCTGTTATATTTTCCGGACTAAAGAAAATAACCGGAAGAAATTATATCGAAAGAACAATAATAAAAGCCATTAAAAACGACATTGCTATTTACGCTGCCCATACTAACCTGGATAGTGTTCAAAACGGGGTGAATGGAAAAATCTGTGAGAAACTGGGGCTGGAAAACTGTAAAGTATTACAACCTGCAAGTCAACAGCTAAAAAAACTTGTAACCTTTATTCCTGTTGATCATGCAGATTCGGTGCGGGAGGCAGTATTTAATGCCGGAGCCGGAAATATTGGCAATTACGACAGCTGTGGCTATGTTACTGAAGGTGTGGGAAGTTTCAGGGCAAACGACAATGCTAATCCTTTTGTTGGCAAAAAAGGTGAAATTCATGCAGAAAAAGAATTGAGGTTCGAATCTATATTCCCAAGGTATATACAAGGAAAAGTAATATCAGCTTTGCTTGAAGCACATCCTTACGAAGAAGTCGCTTATGACATCTACCCATTGGATAATAACTCTGAAAAAACCGGGATGGGAATGCTTGGCACACTTCCTCAGCCAATGAATGAGAAGGAGTTTTTAAAGTTTTTAAAAAGCACATTTAACACTGTTTTAATAAAACACACCGCCCTATTGGGTAAACCAATTAAAAAAGTTGCAGTTTGTGGTGGTTCCGGATCATTCCTGCTAAATAAGGCCATTGGCAAAGGAGCCGATATTTTTGTCTCAGGAGATTTTAAGTATCATCAGTTTTTTGATGCCGAGGATAAAATAGTAATCGCAGACATTGGCCATTTTGAAAGCGAGCAATTCACTAAAGAACTTTTTTATGAGTTACTTACAAAAAAATTCCCTACTTTTGCAGTCCATTTATCAGAAGTGGTAACCAATCCGGTTCATTATTTCTGAAAAGTAAATTGAAATATTAAACATTTTAGCGATGAACACACCATATTCAAAGCATGACGAAAAAGACGTTTCGGTAGAACAAAAGCTTCGCGCTTTGCACGAACTACAAACTGTGGTTTCTGACGTTGATAAAATTAAAATTTTGAGAGGAGAATTGCCACTTGAAGTTCAGGATTTGGAAGACGAAATTGCAGGTTTAAAAACAAGGTTGATTAATCTCGATAGTGAAATTAAAAATCTTGACACCTCAATTAATAACAAAAAAATTGCTATTAAAGATTCGCAAGCATTAATTGCCAAATATACTGAGCAACAAAACAATGTTCGTAACAATCGTGAATTTGATTCTCTTTCCAAAGAAATAGAATTCCAAAATCTCGAAATTGAATTGTCTGAGAAGAGGATCAAGGAATTTACAACCGAGATGACAGAAAAGGAACAAACCATTACCAATTCAAAAGAGTTACTTTCTGAAAGGGAAGAAGATTTGGAACGTAAAAAAGCTGAACTTCAGGAGATTCAGGAAGAAACAAAAATTGAAGAGGAAAAACTAAAAGGCAAATCTGAAAAAATCGAATCATTTATTGAGCCTCGGTTGTTAACTGCTTTTAAGCGAATCAGAAAAAATGCCCGTAACGGTTTGGCTGTAGTAACTATTCAACGTGATGCATGCGGGGGTTGTTTTAACAAAATACCACCACAAAGACAAATGGACATTGCCAACCGTAAGAAAATTATTGTTTGTGAGTATTGTGGAAGAATTTTGGTTGATCCAAAAATCAATATTGTTGAGGAAGATGCAAAATAGAGAATAACAACTCAAAATATAATAGGAGCCGGATTAAAATTTTAGTCCGGCTTTTTTATGCTTAATCCTCCGCCTTTTTATAAACTACCCTTTAACCACATCTTTTGAGACTTTTATTTCAAATTAGGCATAGATAATTTCGTCCGGGCCATCCCATACGTTCTAAACTACTTTCGTCGCCGGACGATTTAATACTGCTCCTTAGCCCAGTGCTAAGTGTCTTCGCATTGCTCAGTCACACGCACTGGGCTAATGCTTACCGCCCACTTCGGGGCTCTACAACAAGCACCAAAGGTGCGTCAGCTAACAGCCCAGGTTAAGCGGATGAAAGAAGCGCCGCCCTGGGAAAGAGAACAAGAAAGACAAAGGCGCAACTTGCCAGCTTTTTGAAAACAACTGTTACATGCGCCGCATATTTGTCGTTTATCAGAAAGAATACGCTTAAAATATTTGTGTATAAAGGTGTTTTTCAAAGGGGAAATTTAAAGGGGATTAAAAAATTATTTATTGTTGATAGTAATTCTTAGGAATCATATGTTATTTGTGTTCAATTATTGCAATTATGTTAATCATAATAAATTGAATAAAAAATTTTGTCTGCATGGCTATTCATAACAATTCTTAATTATCTTTAGAAACTGTTAAATCAAATTCCTGAAAATGTCGCTTTTAAAAGAAAAATTAGGTTTGTATACCGATTTTTATGAATTAACCATGGCTGCAGGTTATTTCGAAAGAGGAAAGAAAGATGAGCAGGTATCGTTTAATTACTTTTTCAGGACTAATCCTTTTAACGGCGGATTTACAGTTTTTGCAGGACTTGGTGATTTAATCGAGCTTCTTACACAATTTACCTTTAGCGGTTCAGATTTAAATTACCTAAAGGAACAGGGATTTAAATCCGGCTTTCTTGAATACCTCAAAAATTTCAAATTTTCAGGTAATATATTAAGCGTTAAAGAAGGCGAAATTATTTTCCCTAACGAACCTGTATTGCGTGTAGATGGCAATATTATTGAATGTCAGCTTATTGAAAGCCTGCTGTTAAATATTCTCAATTTTGAGTCCTTAATTGCTACCAAGGCATTCAGAATAAAACTGGTTGCAGGAGATAAATTATTTTCTGATTTTGGGTTAAGACGTTCTCAGGGTTTTGGCTCTTTCCATGCAAGCAGAGCAGCAATTATTGGAGGCGCATCCTCTACTTCGCATGTACTGGCCGGCAAATTATTCGGAATTCCGGTAACAGGGACACAGGCACACAGCTGGATTCAGAGTTTCGAAAGTGAGTTGGAAGCTTTTCGTGCCTATGCAGAAGTACATCCTAAGAACACAATTTTGCTTGTTGATTCCTACGACACTTTAAAATCAGGTGTTCCAAACGCTATAATTGTGGCAAAAGAAATGCTGGCAAAAGGTCAAAAGCTTAAAGGCATTAGGCTGGATAGTGGCGATCTGGCATACCTGAGCAAAAAAGCAAGAAAAATGCTCGATGTTGCAGGGCTTAAGGAAGTCAAAATAATTGCATCAAATCAGTTAAACGAATTTGTAATAAAAACACTAATAAAAGATCAGGATGCAGCAATTGATGCATTTGGAATAGGTACTGAACTGGTTACCGGGAAAAATGATGCCGCCCTTGATGGCGTTTATAAACTGGTTGAGATTAACGGGCAACCAAAAATGAAATTGTCGGAAAACATTGAAAAAAATACATTACCATCGAAAAAACAACTTTACCGGTTTTTTGATGAAAACAAAAAATTTTACCGTGATGTAATTGCGCTTGACAATGAAAATCCTGAAGATATTACTTCTGTTTATCATCCCGCATATCCTGAAAAAAATACAGAAGTAAAAGGATTAAAATATGAGAAACTATTGCATGAGGTAGTTAAATCGGGAGTAGTACTTGCCAAAAAACAATCGCCAATAGAAATCAATAATTTTCTCAGCGGGCGGATAGTATTGTTACCCGATGAACATAAGAGATTTATTAGCCCACATATATACAAAACAGGAATAACAAGTAAATTAATGCAAACCCGAAACATAGTAACAAAACAAATTAAAAAAACGCTTTAAATGTAAAAAGATGATTGAAATTACCCGGCCAACATTGGTGGTTGACAAAAAGAAATGCCTTCAAAACATCGAGAAAATGGCAAACAAAGCTGCAGATTTCAAGCTACGTTTCCGTCCCCATTTCAAAACCCACCAGTCGGCCAAAATTGGTGAATGGTATCGGGAATATGGCGTGAATGCCATCACTGTTTCTTCAGTTCAAATGGCCGAATATTTTGCCGGACACGGTTGGGATGATATTACAATTGCTTTTTCACTAAATATTCGTGAAATTAAAAATATAAACCGGCTCGCTGAAAAAATAAAACTTCAACTTTTAGTTGAAAATACCGAGGCTGCGGAAGTGCTTGCTGAAAAAATCAAATACCCCGTCGAGGTCTGGATTAAAATTGACACAGGCTATAACCGTACCGGAATTATTTCCTCCAATTCGTATTATATAGAGTCGGTGGTAAACAAAATCACACAAAGTTCAAAACTTACCTTTAAGGGTTTTTTAACTCATACGGGACACACATATTACGCCAGTTCTACAGATGAAATATTTAGCCGTCATTTTGATGCACTGTTAAAATTGCGTTCTTTAAAACAACAATACAGATTTAAATTTCCTGATGTAGAAATCAGCATGGGCGATACACCGGCAGCAAGTATTGCCACCAGTTTTGACGGAGTTGATGAAATTCGCCCGGGCAATTTTGTATTTTATGATTTAATGCAACACAGTCTTGGCGTTTGCCGCCTTACTGACATTGCGGTTAAAGTGGTTTGTCCGGTTGTTGCTAAACACCTGTTGCGAAATGAAGTGATAATTCATGGCGGAGCGGTGCATTTTTCGAAAGATGAGATTATTAATATTGACGGGAAAGCAATGTATGGAAGAATAATTATTCATAAAGGTGAAGAAAAAGTTATGCTCGATCAGATGAACTATCTATCTAAACTTTCGCAGGAACACGGAACTTTGAAGGTTGCTCATAATCAATTCCATAATTTCGAAATTGGCGATTTGGTTGAAATTGTACCTGTCCATTCATGTTTAACCGCTAATTTAATGGGGCATATGAGAGCCACAGACGGTGAACTTATCGAGATGATGCCAAAGTATTGAGGGAAGTCGGGAGTCGGGAGTCGGGAGAAGGAAGAAGTTTTCAGTCTCAGTTTTCAGGTAATCAGAAATTTCTAAAATTTTAACCAGCAATAATAATATGAAGCCAAGACTAAATATCGTAACCCTGGGAGTTAAAAACTTAAAAAAAACGAGTAAGTTTTATCAAAATGCACTGGAGTGGAAACCCACGAAGGACAGTGATGATAAAATCGTGTTTTTTGCTCAGGGAGGAATTGTATTGGGATTGTACCCTTTGGATGAACTCGCAAAAGATGCCGAAGTCTCTCCGGAAAGATATGGCTTTTCAGGAGTAACTTGTGCCATTAATCTCGATTCAAAAGAAGCGGTCGACAAATTATATCATTCTATTATTGCGAAAGGTGGAAAATCTTTAGTCGAGCCCCGTGAAACATTTTGGGGAGGTTACGATTGTTACTTTGCCGATCCCGATGGTCATACGTGGGAAATTGCCTGGGCACCATTTTGGAAATTTGATAAACAGGGCAGTTTGATTATGGAATAATTTCCTGATACAGTGCAGTATTCATAGCATGACTTTGACCTAAATTGAGCGATTGCTTTTCTCGTTAGGTTGAAGTCTAGCTAGCCAAGGATATTTAAGATAAAAACCGGGAGTCATCATAAATTGATTACCGGTTTTATTGCTTGTAG